>USBA01000205.1 GCA_900552735.1 uncultured Collinsella sp.
CATTATGAGCCTCACGGCGCTCGTTATTGGCTCGGCACTCATGGGCCCCATCGGTATGATTATTGCCATCCCGCTGTGTGCGGCCCTCAAGGGTATCTTCGTGTACTACTTCGAGAATGAGACCGGCCGCCAGCTTGTGGCCTATGACGGTGCCGTGTTTAAGGGCACGCCGTATCGCGATGCCGAGGGCAACCCGGTCGCCGCCTATGACGCGCTTGGAGACGATACGTTCATTTACGAGTCCGAGCTCATCGGCAATGAGACCGCGCCCGAGGCCCAGGCGATGCCCAAGCCCGAGCTCGAGAATCCCTGGATCAAGCTCTCGGGCCTGCAGCCCGATGCGACGGGCTTTTTCAAGAATCCCTTCGTCAAGGATGACGATTCCAATACGAACGACGACACCAAAACCGGCATCGACGGTTCCATGGACGATTCAGATTCTAAATAGGTCCTATTAACGTTTCTTGAAGTTGTAAATGACAAGAAACGCGAGCAAAGCGATTGTTAAGGGGCCGGCTACATAGAAAAAGAGAACGTCAATTGCGCGTAGAGTGTAATAGGCTTTATCGCCGGACATTACTGCATACAATACGTAGCCAAATGCTGGTTGGTTTGCGTACCAGCAGGAGAAAGCCAAAAGCGCTAAAAGTGCTACAACCAGAAGTGCATTCAGGACAAATCGTTTGCTTTTCATCGATCGCTCCTTCCGGGTGAATCTTATATGTAATTATCCAGTAGCCTTTTTCAAAGCATCGCATACTCCTAAATAACGTGCACTTTCGCTGTAGGGTCGGCTTTATGTCGGCCCTCTTTTTTGCACTTGCGCGGCGGGATGGTAATATCGTTACGTTTGAACTGTTTCGATGTGAAACCGAGGAGATTCCCTCTATGAGTGCTGACTACCCGTCAATGACTACGGCTGAGATTCGCTCTAAGTTCCTCAACTTCTTTGAGGAGCGCGGTCTTAAGCTCTATCCTTCTTCGTCCCTCGTCCCCGACGATCCTTCGCTGCTGCTTGCCAACGCCGGCATGAACCAGTTTAAGGAGTATTACCAGGGCAAGAAGACCATGAAGGAGATCGGCGCGATCTCCTGCCAGAAGTGTGTCCGCACCAACGACATCGACTGCATCGGCGAGGACGGCCGTCACCTGTCATTCTTCGAGATGCTCGGTGATTTCTCCTTTGGCGGCGTCTCCAAGCAGCAGGCTTGCGCTTGGGCCTTCGAGCTCATCACCAAGGAGTTCAAGCTGCCGCTCGATCGCCTGTACTTTACCGTCTTTACCGAGGACGACGAGACCCACGACGTGTGGCGTTCTCTGGGCGTTGCCGAGGACCACATCTCCCGCCTGGGCGAGGACGACAACTTCTGGGCTGCCGGCCCCACCGGCCCCTGCGGTCCGTGCTCCGAGATCTACTTTGACATGGGCGAGGAGGTCGGTTGCGGCAGCCCCGACTGCAAGCCCGGCTGCGACTGCGACCGCTTCCTGGAGTTCTGGAATCTCGTCTTTACCCAGTACGACCGCCAGGAGGACGGCTCCATGCCGGAGCTGCCGCACCGCAACCTCGATACGGGCATGGGCCTGGAGCGCATGGCCGCCATCATGCAGCACAAGACCGCCAACTACGACGGCGATTTGATGCAGCACCTCATCAAGCTTGGCGAGGAGATCAGCGGCAAGACCTATGACGCCGACGATTACTCCGGTGCCAGCCGCTCCCTGCGCATCATCGCCGACCACTCCCGTGCCGTCGACTTTATGATCTCTGACGGCATCCTCCCCGGTAACGAGGGTCGCGAGTACGTCCTTCGCCGTCTGCTCCGCCGTGCCGTGTTCCACGGCCGCCTGCTGGGCATCGAGGGTGCCTTCCTGACCAAGTTCATCGACGAGGTCAACGCTCAGATGGGCGAGGCCTATCCCGAGCTGCTCAAGAACGTCGCACTCGTCAAGGGTATCGTCGCCTCTGAGGAGGAGCGCTTCTCCACGACGCTCGACAACGGCCGCGTCTACCTGGACGAGGCCCTGGCAGCGCTTGCCGAGGGCGCCGTGCTTCCGGGCGATGTTGCCTTTAAGCTCCACGACACCTTTGGTTTCCCCATCGACCTGACCGTCGAGATCGCCGGCGCCGCTGGCCACGACGTCGATATGGACGGCTTCACCGCTTGCATGGAGGACCAGAAGGCCCGCGCTCGCGCCAACGCCAAGGGCGATGCTTGGGGCAGCTTCAACGACGTGTGGGTCGAGCTTTCCGACAAGGTTGCCGCGACCGAGTTCGACGGCTATGACAACGACGTCATCGAGAGCGCCAAGGTTGTCGCCATCGTTCGCAATGGCGAGTCCGTCGAGTCCGCTGCCGTGGGCGAGGACGTCGAGGTCGTGCTCGACCGCACCCCGTTCTACGCCGAGATGGGTGGCCAGCAGGGCGATGCCGGCGAGCTTTCCGCCGAGGGCGTTGCGCTGACCGTTTCCGATACCAAGAACCACAACGGCCTGTATGCCCACGTTGCGCACGCCGCCGAGGGCACGCTGACCGTCGGTGCTACCGTGACCGCCGCGCTCGACGCCGAGCGCCGTGGCTTCCTGCGTCGCAACCACACCGCCACGCACCTGCTCGACGCCGCGCTTAAGCAGGTCCTGGGCGAGCATGTCTCCCAGGCTGGCTCGCTGGTGACGCCCGAGCACCTGCGCTTTGACTTCACGCACTTCGAGGCCCTGTCCTCCGAGCAGCTCCAGGCTGTCGAGGACCTGGTCAACCAGCAGATCTTTGCATCTAAGCCGGTCGTGACCCGCGTCATGGGCATCGACGAGGCCAAGGCCGCCGGCGCCGTCGCCCTGTTTGGCGAGAAGTATGGCGACGTCGTCCGCGTCGTTTCCGTGGGCGCCGAGGACCAGCCGTTCTCCCGCGAGCTCTGCGGTGGTACGCATGCTGCCAACACTGCCGAGATCGGCCTATTCAAGATTATCTCCGAGTCCTCCACGGGCTCGAACGTCCGCCGTATCGAGGCCGTTACCTCTAAGGGCGCCCTCGACTACATGGCCGACCGCCTGGCACTCGTTGACGCCGCTGCCGCTGCGCTCAAGTGCCGCGTTGATGAGGTTCCCGCCCGCGTGGAGAACCTGCAGGCCGAGCTGCGCGAGACTTCCAACAAGCTCAAGAAGGCACTGACCGGTGGCTCCTCCGATGCCATTTCCGGCGCCATCGAGGGCGCCGTCGAGCTCGACGGTTACAAGCTCGTCGT
>USBA01000206.1 GCA_900552735.1 uncultured Collinsella sp.
GTAGGCGCAGAAGCCGTTGCCGCCGTGATAGCGGGCGGGGGTGACGTTGTGGTTCGTCAGGTTGCACCGCCCGTTGCCGGTGGCCAGCAGCTTGCGCCCCACGCGGCTCTGCCGCTCCAGCAGCGTGACGCGGTGCTCCGGGCGTGCCGCCGCCGTCAGAGCGGCCGTCATGCCCGAGGCCCCGCCGCCGATCACCAAGACGTCATAGAAGGCGCTTGCGTTCACTTAGGCCTCGTCTGTCTTGTGCGGGGCGATGGCCTCAACGGCGGAGACGGCTTGGGGCAGCATGCCGGCGGGCAGCGCGGTTTCGACTTCTCCCTTGTCGCAGGTTTCGGCGAGCGCGGGATCGATGGGCAGCTGACCAAGGATGTCGAGATGATAGGTCTCGGCGACCTCGGGAAGATTGCTCTTGCCGAAGACCTCGATCTTCTTACCGCAGTCGGGGCATTCGATATAGCTCATGTTCTCGACAATGCCCAGAATCGGAACGTTCATCTTCTCGGCCATGTTGACCGCCTTGGCGACAATCATCGAGACTAAGTCTTGCGGGCTCGTGACGATGACGATGCCATCGACGGGCAGTGACTGGAAGACGGTGAGTGCGACATCCCCCGTTCCCGGAGGCATATCGACCAGCAGATAGTCGATGGGGCCCCAAGAGGTTTCGCTCCAGAATTGCCTGATGGCGCCGGCGATGACCGGACCACGCCAGAGGACGGGATCGGTCTCGTTTTGAAGCAGCAGGTTGGAGCTCATGACCTTGACGCCGTGCTCGGAGATCTCGGGCAGCATGAGGTTGCCGAGGGCATGGACATGGCGTCCGCTCATGCCGAACATTTTGGGGATGGAGGGGCCGGTGATGTCGGCGTCGAGAATGCCAACCTTGTTGCCACGGCGGGCGAGCTCGGTTGCGATGGCGCCCGTCACAAACGACTTGCCGACGCCTCCCTTGCCGGAAAGCACAGCGATAACGCGCTTGACCTCCGACAGCGTATTCTCTTCAAATTGCGACGGCGTTGATTGTCCGCCGGCTGCTTGTGCGTGCTCGCAACCCATGTATGACTCCTTTGTATATGTTGGGGCCGGGGCCCCGCGATGTGACACGAGCGTCATTGTACCCTCGTTTGCGAGCGGGAGTCATTTGCGATGCATTTGGGCCGAGCGTGCTTGCAATACGATGGGTCCAAGCGAATGGGCGGGCTTATTGAACTTTGCTGGCGAACTCGAGGTATTGCATGCGCTGCAGCTTGTCGATCGTCGAGGCGTATGGGCTGTCTTCAGATTCCAAGTCGTAGCGCAGCCCGTCGGCACCAAGATAGCCGGCGACATTGATGGTGGGCACATCTGACCTTGTTGCAAGCAGGGCCTTTTGATAGTCAGTGAGCGGGGCGCCGATCTTATTAAGGGTAATAGCTGCAATCTCGTTTTCCCCGACGGTGTCGTAGACGTTGAGCTCGGTATTGCCGGCGATTTCATAGTTAGCCCAGACGAAATAGGTCGACTGATAGATACGGAAAGCGTGGCTTGCCGTATCTTCCTGAGGGTACAGCTCGTCGTTGAGAGTCGTTGCGGCGCTCGGCTGATGGTCGCCAAAAAAGACAAGAACAACCGGTCTGCCGATATTGCGGAGCTCGTTGATAAAGTACTCGAGGTCCCGGTCGGATGCATTGATGCAGGTGAGATAGGTATTGAGCGCGCTATTGGCGCCCTCGCTGGCCCCATCGACCCAATAGTTCGTCAGCTCTTCGGCGGGAACGGTGCCATAGTCGTAGCCGCCGTGATTTTGCATCGTGACGTCAAAGATGAACTGCGGGGCTTCGTCGGTTCTGAGCAGGTCGAGTATCTTGTCGTAGGTGGCGTAGTCGCATACGCCGGCATGGTAATAGGGCGCACCTTCGAAATCGGCGATAGATAGGAAATCTCCAAAGCCCAGCTGCTGATAGATTTTATCTCGATGGTAGTTAACGGGATTTTGCGGATGCATGGCAGTGGTGGTGTATCCAAGCTCTTTAAGGTCCTTTGCCAAGCTGTTGACATCATTCATCTGATATAGCTGATAGGGAATCTTGCCCACTCCGACAAAGGCGGTCGACGCTCCGGTCAAAAACTCAAATTCGGAGTTCGCCGTTCCGCCGCCTGCGACCGAGGCGAGCATAGTGCCGCGCACGAGCGTGTCGGGAAGCGAGTTATAAAACGCAGGGCCGGTATACCCGGCTGCCTGGAGCTGCTCAAAGCACGAAAGGTCGCTAAAGCTTTCGTTCATGACGGCGACGATTGTTGGCTTGATTTCATTGAATTGAGCAACGGCGGCGGCACGCTGCTCGCTCGAGCCATACGTGCTGTCATAGGCGGCGGCGAGCTCCCGCTCGATGTCCTGGGCCTCATCGGACGTATAGCCCTCGGGCTTTTCGATGGGCAGCTCGTTGACCATTTCGGTGAACGAGGTGAGAAAGCCCTGAGACACATACGTCGTAATAGGCTGCCAACGGTCAAATCCAAAGTCGAGCGCCTGTTCCAAGTCGATGCTGGAAAAGCCGGAGAGGCCCACGGCGGTCACCAGCAGGAAGGCACAGAGATTGCCGGCAATGACGGGGAAGACGCGAGAAGGCGTACGGAGCTTTCGCGGCCGGATGAGCGAAAGAAGTCCAAAGGAGATTTCAAGCAGCGCAAGCGATGTGACGATACCTGCGGTAAAGGTGAACTCGTATCCTTCGCTTACCTCCGCCGCGGTGCCCAGGGCCAAAATATCGCTTGGCAGGATGGCTTCGCCTTTAAATGTCACGACGAAGTGCTCGGCAATGCCAAGGATGCAGCAGACGATGGGCACAAGGGCCATGACCCCTCCGTGCCGTTGTCCTAGCAAATAAAGAGAGAGCAGGATTGTCGCGAGCAGTCCGACGGCAAAACCAAATGAATTGGCGGGAATGCGATAGAACGTGTCGTTGCAGGCGATTTCGAGCGAAACGAACGAGAGCACCGAAACCGCGGCAATGACGAGAACGTCGCGACAGGTGCAAGCAATCGTTCCCGTTACGAAATCGGATTGGTCGATGAATCTCGAAACCAAGGGCTCGACAAGAAGCATGACGGCAGCGGCACCGAGCGCTGAATAGGAAAGGATCCATAGGGAACTGTCTTCGTTTACAAGCACTTGATTCGTAATCCAGGCAGCTA
>USBA01000207.1 GCA_900552735.1 uncultured Collinsella sp.
GGTCGCCAATCATCACGGCCTCGTCCGCGGTCGCACCCAGGGCCGCCAGGGCATCGCGGACCGAATCGGCCTTGGTCTCGCGTCCCTGCGGCGGATTCATGCCAACCACCGCCTCAAACTGAGAAAGCCCGAGCTCGCCCACCATGTCAATGCACTTTGCCTCCATGCGTGATGTCGCCACGGCCAAGCGATGCCCCTGCGCGACAAGGCCATCGAGCAGCTCGGGGATTCCATCGAACACGGGATACTCTTCCGGTCCCAGCTCATCAAAAAAGGCACGGTACTCGTCAGCCACCACAAGCGACTCCTCGCGGGAGAAGCCATAAAAGTCGTGAAAGCTCTTCCACAGGGGCGGCCCGATCATGCGGCGCAGGTCACCCATCTGCGCCTCCGAAAACCCGCGCGCGGCCAACGTCTTGCGCGTCGAGGTCATCACCGCCCGGCCCGTATCGGCCACCGTGCCATCGAAATCAAACAACACGACCGGCCGCCTGTATATCTTCAACGCCTCCATCGGCATTCCTCTTCCCCAGTTGACGATTTCCACACCGACACTTCAAACTGTTGACTATTCAACAATTAAAGCTGGCAATGTGGAACGACTCCACTATACTTGTCGCACTTTGCTCTCAGAAGGCGGCGCGCAAACGCCCCAACGAAAGGTGCAATTATGTCTTTTGCCATCATAACCGACTCCACGTCGGACATCTCCCCCGCCCGTGCTCAAGAGCTTGGCATTTACGTCATTCCGCTGCATGTGATTATCGAGGGCGAGGACCTGCTCGACCAGGTACAGATCACCGCCGAGGAGTACGTCGCCCGCATGGCCGGCTCCGAGCAGCTGCCGCACACCTCGCAGCCGAGTGCCGGCGAGTTCAAGGCACTCTTTGACCGCGTGCGTGCTGACGGCCACGACAGCGCGATCTTTATCTCGCTGTGCAGCGAATGGTCCGCCTGCTATTCCAACGCATGTCTGGTCGCCGAGACCCACGAGCTCGACGTGCGCTGCATCGATTCGCGCACTGGCTCGGGCGCCGAGGGCCTGCTGGTGGAGTACGCGCTGGCCATGCGCGAGGACGGCCACAGCCTGGACGAGACCGAGGCGCAGATCCGAGCGACGCTGCCCGACGCCCACCTGCTGCTGATTCCCCGCACGCTCGAGAACCTCGTTAAGAACGGCCGCGCGCCCAAACTCGCCGGCCAGCTCACGCAGATGCTCAACATTCGCCTGGCCGTTTCGCCGGAGTGGAAATCGGGCGAGATCAAGGCCATCAAAAAGGGCCGCGGCGCCAAGCGCATCGTCGCCAACACCATGGCCGATTGCCTCGCATTTTTGGCCGAACATCCGGGCTCCAGCGTGCGCGTGCTCACGACCGGCGCCGACGAGGAGCAGGAGCTCGTCAACCAAGCACTCGCAGGCCAGAACTACGTGGACGCCGGCACCGGCCCCATCGGCTGCACCATCGCCACCCATGTAGGCGTCGACGCCATCGCCATTAGCTACTGTCCCCGCTACCAGCCCATCCACTAGGGGCACCTTTACCACTTGCGGTGGAATAGGGACTGTTTTTGGCTTATCAGCCGCAAATCAATCCCTATTCCACCGCAACTTAGAAATCGGCAATCAGCCCTGCGGGCCCCGGAACAGTTCCTCATGCGAGCCCATTCTGACCAGTCGGATCACAGGATTAGTCTTATGCGGCAAGTACAGAACGACCACATCGACCAACCCATCGGATAGATGGAAATCGATGTGGCCGTTGTAATTGCCGCCCGGGTTTGAAAGCTCATGGGCGCCATATTCCGCGGGAAGCGAGCCGCGAGCTGCAAGCTCTGCGACTGCCGCCTTAAACTCGGTTTTTAGCTGCGGATGGATGCGCATCGTCCGTTTGTAATCCGCCTTAAACTGAGCCTCGACTTTAATCTCAAACATCGCTAGTCCTCATCGAGGAACGATATAAGCTCATCAGCGTTAGTGAATGACGGGCTGTCGTCCGGCAGAATCCCCAACTCATGAGCCTCGGCAATCACCATGGCACGCCTCGTCGCCTCATTGGGAACTTCGGGCCGACCCACAATTTCAAAAGGAATCTTTCGCTGATTTACCAGCTGCCGAACAGCAAGGTTGAGATACGAATTGAGACTCAGACCAACCGTATCCAAGAACTCAGTCGCCTGTTCCTTGAGCCCCTCTTCGATGCGAACCGTCGTAGGCTTAACCGTTGCAGTAGACATACGCGACCTCCTCGCTCTCGTCTTTTGCATCAGTATACCCAATATAGATGGCAGTCTGATGTTAGCTAGCATCAGACTGCCATTATTCATCTATAAGCGAAGAAGCCTTGTCCCTACATCAGCCCACTTAGGGCAATGTCGACGGCTTCGTTGAGGTCGTCGGTGATGTGGACGAGGTCTGGATCGAGCGGGCTGATCATACCGGCATCCATCACCGGACCGTTAAGCCAGTCGAATAGGCCCTGCCAGTACTCGGTGCCCACCAGCACGAGCGGCATGCGCTTGACCTTGTGTGTCTGCACCAGCGTGAGCACCTCGAACATTTCGTCGAGCGTACCAAAACCTCCGGGAAACACGATGGCGCCCGAGCTGTATTTGACGAACATGGTCTTGCGCACAAAGAAGTAACGGAAGTCCATGCCGAGGTTCACGTATTTATTGAGCCCATGCTCGTGCGGCAATTCAATGCCCAGGCCAACTGACTTGCCGTTGACACTCGCCGCTCCCCTGTTGGCCGCCTCCATGATGCCGGGGCCGCCGCCGGTGATAACCGCCACGCCGCGCTGAGCGATCTTGCGGCCGACGGTGCGCGCCGCCTTGTAGACCGGGTCCGTCTTGGGCGTGCGGGCGCTACCGAAGATGGTCACTGCAGGGCCAAGCTCGGCGAGTGCGCCAAAGCCATCGACGAACTCGGCCTGGATGCGCAATACACGCCACGGATCGGCATGCAGCCAGTCGGTCGAATCCTCGGGCGCCAGCAGGTTGGCATAGGTGTTGTCCTTAGGGATCATGGGCCCGCGCATGACCACGGGGCCGCGGCGGTATGTCTCGTCGTAGGCAGGCTCGCCCTCGACGTTCTCGTTCTTAATCATGGGTACTCCTATCGAGAAA
>USBA01000208.1 GCA_900552735.1 uncultured Collinsella sp.
GAGATCTACACCGTCGTTTTGAACTCCACCACCACCGACCAGCGCTTTACCGATACCGCAACCCTTGCCAATTGGTACTACGGCCACAAGGTCACGGTCGCGATCGCCAACACGCAGGAAAAGACCGCCAACGGCAACCCGCTCATGGCACGCATTAGCCAGACAGATTGGACGGACAAGACGATCGACGCCACGCTCGCCGATCCCGCCGCACAGGCAACGGTGTTCTCACTCGCCGGCGAAGTGACCGAAAAAGTTAGCTACGATGACCTTTCGGGCACGGTGCATGTTGGCGACAAGGTAGGCAGCGTTACGCTCAAGCAGGACGGCACCAAGGTCGCCGTCATGGACCTGGTTGCCGACGAGGAAGGCTCGGGGCCGAATCCCATTGAGTGGCTCCTTGTGAAGCTCGACCGCCTGGGCCGCCGCATCGACAACCGCCCGCTCACAGCCGAGAGCGAGACCGTAGCCAAGGCACCCGAGGTGTAAGGTCGAAGAACAATACACTCGCTGAAAGGAGGTGTCCGAAAGGATGCCTCCTTTTTTTGAGGGTTCGAATCCCCAGCGCCCTTTCTCGATAATAAAAAAGGGCCCCCGATGGGACCCTTCTTTAAAGTTAAACTGGCGGAGAGCTGGGGATTCGAACCCCAGATGCCCTTTTGGGGCATACTCGCTTAGCAGGCGAGCACCTTCGGCCTCTCGGTCAGCTCTCCGTAACAGCCGTTCTATAGTAACCAAACAGCCAAGGATGGGCAAGAGGAAATTTTCTAATTGCCTAGCATCCTTTCCTCCTTGGAGGCTTCGCCTACCCCAGCGAGCGGTTGAGGGAGCCGAGCTCGTCGTTGCCCATGGTGCGCCACATTTGGAAGATGCAACCGCGTGCCAGGAAAAAGAAGCCGTTGTCGACCAGTTGCACAGCGGCATCTGCCAGCTGATTCGTCACGGCGGACACTGGCGGCAACTCAAGTCCAGCCTTGCGGATAGTCTCGACCGCTTCCTCGAACGCCGGAGGCTCGCTGACGCCCATCTCGTTCATAAGGCCCTGCATTTCTTCCAGCGCACTACTGCACGATTCCTCACCGCGCGGCACCAGACGGTAACAAGCCAGCGCTAGGTCGAGCTGATCGCAATTCCAATAGGCAAACGCCAAGCGATAGAACAGGTAGCCGATTGCAGAACGATCGCTGGCAATACGTAGGCCGTGGCGCGCCACCTCGATAATCTCGTCAAAGCGCTCCAGACGCGCAAGCACGTTGATGAGCGCAAAGTGCGATTGCATGGACGAGCGTGCCAGATCGTAAAGATGGCGCACCTCGGGCAGTGCTCGTTCAAAGTCCTCTTGCTCGGCGTAAAAGCTGCAGATCTCGTGCTGGGCAAAGTACAGCGCATCGGGCGCACGAAGGATTCGCACAGAGCGGTCTTCTTCCAACACCGGTAGCACCATGCGCACCAGCTGGTTATCGCAAAACTGCGTTTGAACCGGACCTGTCGCCAAAAGCTCGGCGACGGCGCACTTAGCCTCCAACTCCTCGACAAGACGGGAAAAGCCTTCAAAGGCACCTGTACGGTCGACTTTTGCCTGCTCGCGCAATTCAACAACGCGGGCCACGTATGGGTCGTCGTCCTCTTCCATGACCTCCAACTCGTCAGCCGTATCGGCAAGCAGCAGATCGCGCAGCGCCGGCGGCAGTGTGCGATGGTCATCACGCGGACGAGCATGAACCTCCGCAGGCTCAATCGTCTCCGGAGCGGTTGACTCATACGCCTCAAGCACACGCTTGCACGGCATATCGTCCATGTCCATGCTCTCAAGATCCTTGGCGACAGGCACGCAATCGGCCAGATAGGCCGCGCGCCCAAAGAAATACGTTGCGACAACGCGCTCGCCCTGCTCACTGTCGGGAGCAGCAATCTGCACATAGCAGCGCGTGATGCAGGTGCCCGCGGCAAAACACGCTGCCGCAAGCGTAAGTGCCACGCGCGCATCGTGCTCCGCGGCCCAGATCGCGCGCATGTCCTCGTCCAGCTCGCGCCAGGCGTCATCCTGAGCGTCGTATTCACGTTGCGGCATGGCATCAACGACAGACCGCCCAAACCGAACGAGCATAATCCCCTCGGCAACGTTTGCCCGATAGGTATAGTCGAGCCGTGTGACCACGTTAAGCGCCTCGACAATACGCGCGAAGCGGGTACGCACATCCCACTCACCGCCCGGCTGGCAAGCCACCGTACCCGGTTTGCCACACGGGTTATCGCTCGAGGCCGTATCGAGCAGTCGGGGAACATCGTTGGTCGTCTTGGCGATATGCCACGCATCAAAGAGCGCGCAGCCCTCAAGGCTCGGCGAGGATGCCGCAGGGGCCAATCCGGCCCCGATGCGCTCGAGGATGCCAGAGAGGCGGTTGAGACGGCACTCGATGGCAAGCAGCATGTCAATCTCGTCCTGGTCCAGCAGGCTACGATCAAAATTGAGATAGAAAAGCTTTGAGCGATCGATGCGAGCCAGGCTCATCTCGGACTTGGCGGCGATGGTGCGCAGTCGGGGCAAGTCGACCTCGCTCATAAGGGCGGCCGCATAACGCTCGATACCGCTCGGATTCTCGGCATGGTCGACACGGTAGAGCAGCGTCTCGATAGCGTCAGGTAGCGGTGCCGTGTTAAAGCCCAAAAACACCTCGACCGGCTCGGGCAACTTTACGAGCTTTATTTTGTCGACAACGTTTTGCATGTCCGCATCGAGACCGTCGACGCCCGCCGTGTTCGCAATAGCGCTTTCGGAGTTGGCAAATATCACGTAGCGCAGGAACATCGACGCCATGAACTCGCCGTAAGGAAGGGAGCGGGCCGAATTCCATGTCTCGTGATCGGACTGCTCGCGCATGGGGCCTTCGGGAGAGCCGATGACTCGCGCCCGGGAGCGCATCGTCCCATCGGTACCCCTGACTGCAATCTCACCGATGTTGGAATCGGACTCGTCAAGAATCAGTTGCATGTCGGGATCGTCGGGCAGCGATACTTCGTTAACGGGACGGTCCACCTTATAGACCTCACCCGAAACGCTCACGTAGCCCAAAAGCGACACATGGCTTTTGCC
>USBA01000209.1 GCA_900552735.1 uncultured Collinsella sp.
TATACTCATGGAAAACCTCCCATTTCCCGATGTCCAAGAAATGGGAGGCAGTTCACTGTCCCCTTTGTGGTGGTTTTAGGCGATGATGGGGGCGATGGCGCGGATGCAGGCGTCGGCTGCCGTAAAGGTGGTGCTGTCGTCACTGACGATAAAGATGATCTTGCCCTTGATGCCAAAGTCGCCGATCTCGCTAAAGAGCACATACGGCTCCTTGTCAAAGCCCGAGATGGGAAGCACGGCGGCCTTGGTAGCGTCGGTGAGCTCATCTGCCAGCGCGTCCAGTGAAGCCCACTTGGACGTGTCCTTGACCGCGACGGGCACGGCCACGCGCCCAAAGGGCATCAAGTGCACGAGCGTGTTCTTGGAGATGTTGGAGTTGGGGACGATGATGGTCTGCCCACAGGCGTCCTCGATGGTCGTATGGCGCCAGGTGATGTCTTGGACCACGCCCGACACGCCGCCGACCTCGATATTGTCGCCGGGCTTGATGATGCCCATAAAGGTCACCTGCATGCCACCGATAAGGTTTGACAGCGTGTCCTGAAAGCCGAGCGAGATGGCGATGCCGCCGACGCCAAGAGCGGCGACGAGGGCGTTTGCGTTAATGCCAAAGCAATTGTCGAGGATAAAGCTGCCGCCAATCATCCAGATGATGGCGCGCGCGATGTTGATGAAGATGCTCGATGCCGGAAGCGGGTTGTCGTCGCGGTTGAGCAGGTGGCGCAGGGTCTTGGATACGACCTTGGTGGCGATGGCGGTGCCTATTACCAAGATGACGGCCCAGATGATGTTGTGGACCCACCGTTGCTCAAAGAAATGAAGAATCGGTTCAAACAATTCCATGTGGGGAAACCTCCTCATGATCGTCCAACCATGATACCCACCAAAAGCCCGTCCGATCACATCGGACGGGCTTCTGTGCTTGATATAAGGTCTGCACGGCGGGGCTGCAAGGCCCGGCGGTGTAGCTTAGCGGCGGCGCTTCCAGATAATTCCGAGAATGATGATGACGATGCCGCCAATGAGGCATGCGCCGACCACGGCCAACGTGCGGTCTCCCGTTGCGGCAAGCTTGCCGGTCGTCTTTTTGTTGGTGACCTGCGTGATCGTCGTATCCGTCTTAGGCGAGGGCTTAGGCGTCGGGGCCGGTGTAGGCGTGGGATCCACGGCTGCGGAGCCGAAGCTGATGGTGCCCGCGAGCGAGGCCACCTTGTGCTCCCAGTTGTCCTGCCCAATCAGTGCCCTCAGCGCTGACTCGCAGGTGCCCCACTCGGTGTGCTTGGTGGCGTTTGCGAAGGTGGGGAAGTCGGTCGTGTTGGTGATAATGTAGTTGTTGGTGGCGACGGTATAGGTCTTGGCGGGGTCGAGCGTGCTGCCGTCTTTGGTGAGCGTGGCACTCACGATGCGCTTGCCTTCAGACTGCGTCCAGTCGATTGTTACGTTGATGCCGCCAAAGGAAAGAACGCTGCCGGAGTCGTCGGGCCACTTGTACATGTCCTGGGCTTCCTGCTCGGTGTGGCCGGCTGCGACGTAGGCTTGCTGAAGTTCGTAGCTGTCATTGCATCTGTCGCTAATTTCCAACGAGTGCTCAAGCGCTGCGAGGAAGTCCGCGCCGGTCATGGTCCAGGTCTCCAAGGTGTTGCCGTAGGGCGAGATGGCGATGACGTTGCCGGCGGTTACGTCTCCCGCCGCGATGCCGCCGCGGATGCCGCCCGCGTTTTCGATGGCAAGGTCCGCGCCCGTCAAATTAAGATAGGAACCGCAGATCACATGTCCGATGGTCTGGGCTTTAGTAGTGTCGCCCTCCTTGCTGGGGCGGAAATCGGTGGTGCGCACCATCTCCCAGCCATGTGTGCCCGCCGCGTCCTCGCCATAGAAATAGTTGGCGGTGGATGTGCCGAGTACCTTGTTCGATTCGATTTCAAAGGCGTCGTCGAGTGGCTTGATTTTGTTGTTGCGGACCTCATCAAGGATGTTCTGGTTATTAGGGTCTGCCAAAAGGTCGTCGACGTCCTTGGCGGCGTAGAGCGTCTCGGCGCTGCCGCCTGCGGAGACCGTCACTATGTCGTCGTTGGTGGTTTCGGTACCCTTGGTGTCGTACTCATAGGGGATGGAAAGCAGACCAACCTCGGCAAAGGCGCTGCCCGCCTCGACGACGCGGACCGGCTTGCCATCGGCCCCCGTTACGTTCTCGTTTAAGTTGATGTGCTCGTGGCCTGCGACCAGGGCATCGACGCCGTCGAGCTGTGCGGCAAAGGCCTTGGCGTTGAGCGTATGCGCGATACAAACGACAACGTTGCAGCCCTCATCCTCGCGCAGTCGCTTGGCCTCGGCATTGATGGCGTCCGCCGCACCCGAGAACGACGTGCCCTCGACCAGGTCCGCGCGCAGCGAGGAGCCCAGCGACTCATCCATGGCTCCGACGACGCCGACCTTAATCTTATAGTTAAACGTGGAACTGTCCTCGTCGTCCTTCCAAATGCGGTTGAGCGTCTTGGTGATGCTCGAGCTCCATACGCCGTTCGAAGACGTTGCATTCGCACAAAGCATGGCGAAAGGCGTGCTGGTGGCACCATTGCCGGCCATCGTGCGAAGCTTGTCCGCGCCGTAGCTCCAGTCATGGTTGCCCGGTGTGGTCGCGTCGTAGCCGTTTGCGTAGAAGGTGTTCATGAGTTCGGCGATGCTCTTGCCCTCGCTCATGGTGGCAAAGGACTGCCCGTGGAAGGTGTCGCCTGCATCGAGCAGAAAGTCGGGGGCGTTGTTCTGGGCGCTATAGAGAACCGCCAGTCCGTCAAAGCCAATGGTGCCGGTGCCCTTGCTTTCGTTGTAGCTGTACTTGTAGCTGCCGTGGATATCGTTGGTGTGCATGACGGTCACGGTGCCATAGATCGCTTGGGGCAGATCGCTCGCAAGGGCGAGGCTGGGTGCGCCAGTGAGCACGCCGGCAAGCAGCGCGGCGGTTAACGCAAGGCGGGGGACGAATCTTTTCATGGCAGTCTCCTTATTCCTAAACAAAAACCACCACAAAGGTGCCTGTGAACTGCGCCCCGAAACTTGGACTGAACAAATAGCGACTACGCCGCAAGGGCCCG
>USBA01000210.1 GCA_900552735.1 uncultured Collinsella sp.
CATCGGCACCCACGAGCTTAAACTCTGTCTCGCCGCGGCCCTTGCGGTACCACATATAGGTCGGTGCCAGCCCTGTTTCGCTATCGTCGGCACCGAGTTGCTTCACATGGCCAATCGCCGAGAGCGTCAGGTGGCTTCCCGCCGTGCGCTCAACCGAAGAGTCGTATCCAAGATCCGATCCCTCCGCAGCATCCGCCGCAGGTCCGCTCACGGTCATCGTCATGCCATCGGGCATGGTCTTGACCGTGATGATTGCCGAGCGAATACCTGTTTCGGTCGTGGATCCATTCTTAACGGCGGCGATGGCGAATCGATACTCCGTATTGGGCTGCAGCCCATCCCACTTGAGCGAGGTCTGCGTGTTGTCGGCAATCTTCCAGCTATTGACGACCGCATCCGCCGCATTGCTCTGCAGCATACCCACGCCATAGCTAAAGCCGCTCTTCTTTGAGAGCACGTCGTCCCAGCTAAACCTAACACTGGTCGAATCGACGGCGTTTGCCGTAAAGCCCGTCACGGCCGGCGCGTCGGGCATCTCGACGTCCTTAACGTCATAGCCCACGATCCAGAACTGGTCGGTGTCCTTGGTGCCGAGCTTGTCGCCCGAGTCTGCCTCGAACTTGTCGACATCCACCGCGTTGACGCCCAGACGCCACACAAAACCGTACTTGCCCTGCGCGGCCTCGGGCAGGTTGTCGACGGTGCCGCCGTATTCGGTCGATTCACTCGAGGAGTTACCCGTAGTAAAGCCGGCGTTGGCACCAAAGCACAGGCCGCCAAACAACTCGTGCTTTGCGAGCTTCGCGCCCATGACAACGCTGCCGTTCAGCGTCAAGCCGAGCTCGAGCTCCTGCTCCTTGCCCTCCTCGACTTCGATGGTCTGCTCAATGCTCGCCCCCGACTGCGCGGCGGCGCCGTTAAACCCATCGTGCGTGTAGGCGCGCGTTAGGCCAGGCTTGCCCAGGCCAAAGGAATCCCCAACGGGAGTCTCGCCGTTGAGCGTCGTTTGATAGGTTCCGGGTTCTCCCGACCGGTTGGTCAAAAAGTAGCTGAGCGGCGTCATATTTTTCTGTTTGGCAATTCGGTCATAGGCCTCGACATTAACGACCGAGGTCTGCGCGCCGAGCGACACGGGCGCCGCCATCACGCCCTTGCCACCAGTTTCCTCATTTTCGATCTCATACTCGTAATAGACCATCGGAATCGTGTAGAGCACGGCCTTGTCACCCTCGCCGGCATGCGACTCATAGCTTACGCTTGCGCTGACCGTGCGCTCGCTCCGGTAGTCATAGCATCCCTCGGCGGCAAAATCGACTGAAGCATTCATCGCGACCAGGGGCGGACCGGTCTGCACCTCGACGGCAACGCCCAACTCGGCGCCAATGGTATAGCCCTGGGATGTCCCCGTGCCCTTTTCCTCTCCGTATGACGTGCCGCCCAACACCAGATAGCCGTATGCCTGCTCCACATCCTCAACATAGCGCGCATCCAGCAGCACGGTCCTTGTACGTATTCTTGTCGCTGTCGTTGTCGACATCGGGCAGCGCGAGCGAGATAAATGTGCCGTAGGTAGTGCCGCGACGGTTGCTCTCGCTAATCACCTGCTCCTCGCCGCGGCGCACCTTTCCGTTCTCGTCGAGCGAAAAATGCGAGGCGGTCATCCAATAGTAGTCATCGTTCTTGCGCAGGTCCTCATCGCGGTGCTTGCCCACCACGGCGATAAAGCTCTCGTTATAGCGGTCCGAACCCGAGACGCTGCCCGCCTTGACGTCGCTGATCCACACCTGCTCTATACCCTTGTGGTCATGCTTGTTGCTGCTGTTGTATTGCTGACCGCTCATGCTCATGGTTCCGACCATGGACCCCAAGCCCTGAGCCCCGCTCTGTGCCGTGTTGCAGGCAAAGTCGCGGAACACATCGCCGCCCACGAGCACCTCGTCGACCGCCAGCTGCTCGGACAGGCCGTCAAGGTTGGCAGTGGCAAGGGCAATAGGCGCCAAGGTGCACGGATAGCGCTTATCCTGAGCGCTATCCTTCCATGCGCTGTTGGGCACATGCATCAGCCCATAGGAGGCGAGGAGCCCGTCTCTGTATTCCTTGCAATCGGAAAGTTTGAACTCGCCAGACTCCGAGTCAAAATACGCGTAGCGGTACAGCGCGCCGTACAGCCCCTTGCTGCCGTCATAGGCGTCGTAATCAAAAGCACTGCGTTGCCAGTCATAGCCCGCAAGAATAAGGCCCGTGACGGTTTCACCCGTCTTCTTTCCTTCTTCATCGTAGGCGGCAAACGTGCCGAACGTCGCATTCGCAGCGACCATGGTCTTGCCGTTCGAGGAGAGGGAGATTGCGCCCGCGTCACCCAGAGCATCGACATGGACGAGTGCACCCTTGGATGCATCCCACGAGAACAGCTCGCAATGCGTCGACTTGGCGATATTCTTTTTGCCGTAGGGTGCCGAGACCACGATGGCGAGGTCATCGCAAAAATCGCGGTCGAGGTCTCCGGCAGCCAGCGAAACGACAGGAGCTGACTGCAGCTGCGTCCAAGAGTCGTTCCCGCCCTCGTTGTGCGTGGTGTAGTCCGCGGCGTTACCGGCGTCGATTTTGACGACACTCTGCCTCCAGTTGCCGTCCTCCAGGTCGTACATATCGACTACAGCCTTACGCACGCCGTTCTCGTCGACATAGCAGCCCGCATAGACAAAAAGCTCGTCCACGCCGTCACCATCGACATCGCCCGCCTCGACATCAAAGACGGCGTCGTGCTCTTGCAGGTAGCCGGCGTTCAGATACTTAAAACGGCCTCCGTCCATCATATTGGTGTTGACCGTCACCGGCAGGCGTGTATCGAGCTTGCGCGTGCGCCCGTTGGCAAACGAAAAGAGGACCAGCTCGATCTTTCCGGAGTACGACTTGCCGTCGATCGTGGTAGAGGAGCTGTCGCCATAGGCGCGAAGCTCGGCGACGCGGCTCTTTTTGCCCGTTTTGGCGTCGCTGCAGAACTCGACGCTCGTGGCGTGAATGCCCGAGAAGTCGCTGTTCTCGTTGGCAAGCACTGTTGATGACCCATTGTTGCTTAGGTACGACCA
>USBA01000211.1 GCA_900552735.1 uncultured Collinsella sp.
CGGGCCCTTGCGGCGTAGTCGCTATTTGTTCAGTCCAAGTTTCGGGGCGCAGTTCACAGGCACCTTTGTGGTGGTTTCGCATCGTGGTACCATGGTTCATATCGTTGTTTAAACGACTAAGGGAGTAGACACCATGGAAGAGGCCTATCGTCAAGCACGCAAGCGCGGCGAGCAGGGACGCCGTCGCGCCATCAGCCAAAGCGAGCACCCGTACCTTACGGACCTCGACGGCCTCGTTGCCCAGCTCCCCTTAGGTCACCGAGAGAGCGTCGGCCTGAGGGACATTCCGCTCGAAATGGTCGTCGGCACGCTCACCAAAGGCCGTCAGTCTGCCTTTTCGTGTAACTTTATGCCCCTGCTGCCGTTTAGCACCGAATTCGCCCGCAAGTGGTCCAACCTCTACGACATTCAGGTGACCGAGGGCTATCGCGACCCCATCATCGTCACCGAGTTCATGCATCGGTTCTATGTCCAGGAAGGCAACAAGCGCGTCAGCGTCCTCAAATTCCTGGACGCCCCGACGGTTTCGGCCAAGGTCACCCGTCTCTACCCCGGCAAATGGGATTCCGTCGAAAGCCGCCTGTACGGCGAGTTCTGCGCGTTTTGGCGCGTCTGCCCCCTATACGAGATCGAGTTCTCGCGTGAGGGAAGCTACGAGACGCTCGCCAAGATGCTCGGTCAGAACCTTATCGAAAAATGGCCGCAGAAAAAAGTCGACTACCTGCGCCACACCTTCCTACTCTTTAAGCGTGCCTACCTTCGCGCGGGCGGCGACCACCTGGACATTACGCCCGCCGACGCCATGCTCGTCTACCTCAATGTGTACAACCAGGACCGTCTGCTGGACACGCCGACGGACATCGTCGTAAACCGCCTGTGCAAGATTTGGCGCGAGTTGGTCATTGCCGGCAAAAGTGATGAGGAGAAGGTCGATCTTGTCGAGGCACCGAGTGTCGATGAGGAAGAGGCGCCCGCCAAGTCCACCTCCGGCGTGCTCAACTTCTTTATGGGCAAGACCGTCTACTCGGCGGCCAGCCCCCTGCGCATCGCCTTTATCCATGAGTTCCCCTGTGCGACGTCGAGCTGGGACAGCCTGCACGACCAAGGGCGTCAGTATCTCGATGAGCACTTTGGCGGTATCGTGCGCACCGAGGCGTTCGAGGACTGTCACGATCCGGACGTGTTCTACGCCGCCGTGGAAACGGCTGTCAAACATGGAGCTAACGTCATCTTCTCGACCTCGCACCGCCTGATGGAATACACGCTCAGAGCTGCCGTTGAGTATCCCCAGGTTCGGTTCCTCAACTGCTCTATCGGCCTTCCCCACCAAAGCGTGCGTTCGTACTTTGGGAAGATGTACGAGGCCAAGTTCCTCCTGGGCGCCCTTGCCGCCAGCATGGCGGACAACCATCGCATTGGTTACCACGCATCGGTCTTCGCCTCGGGCGCACTCAGCGAAATCAACGCCTTTGCGATTGGCGCCTCGCTGCTCGACCCCCGCGCGCAGGTAATCCTCACCTGGGGCGATGTGCCCGCCGGCGGTCTTGCCGAGGCCATGTGCCGCGAAGGCGTGAGCGTCATGACCGGCGCTGACATGTCAAAGTCGCTCGAAGACCCTACGGCCTACGGACTCCACCGCCTGGTCGATGGCAAGGTTACCGGCATTGCCATGCCGGTATGGAACTGGGGCCGATACTACGAGCTTATCGTGCGCAGCTTGCTGCATGGCACCTGGGATGAGACCAGTAACGACAGCCAGGTTCGCGCTGTCAACTACTGGTATGGCATGAGCTCGGGCGTCATCGACATTCGCTACGCTCCGGGCCTGCCCTATCAGACGCGCAAGCTCGTTCAGCTGCTCCGCAACGGCATTGTCGAGGGTTCCATCAATCCATTTGGCGGCGAACTCCATAGCCAAGACGGCGTGGTGCAGATCGAGGGCTTTCCCCCGCTGCCGAGCACGCAAATCGTCGAGATGGACTGGCTGGCCGACAACGTGGTAGGCGCCATTCCGCAGCCTAACGATGAGCCGAAAGTTCGCGCCCTATGAAGATCCTTGCCGTAGCCGATACCGAAGAACGATGCCTATGGGAGTGCTTTCGCAAGGAACGCTTTGAGGGTGTCGACCTGATTTTGTCCGCTGGCGACCTGGACCCGGACTATCTTGAGTTTTTGGTCACCGTCATCAACAAACCGCTCATCTACGTGCGTGGCAACCACGATGACCGCTATGCACGTCATGCACCGGGTGGCTGCATCTGTGTCGAAGACACCGTGTACGTGTATCGCGGAGTCCGCATTGCGGGGCTTGGCGGCTCCATGCGCTACCGAGATGGCGCCAACATGTACACCGAGCGCGAGATGGCCAAGCGCGTGCGCAAGCTGTCACGCAAAGTGAGGATGGTCGGCGGCTGCGATATCCTGCTGACCCATGCGCCCGCCGCCGGCATGGGCGACCTGGATGATCTGGCACATCGAGGATTCGAATGCTTTAACACAGCGCTCGAGTCCTGGAATCCCGACTACATGGTGCACGGGCATGTGCATCAGAGCTACGGTCCCGATTTTCAGCGCGAGCGGCAACACGCGTGCGGGACGACGATTATCAACGCCTGCGGCTATACGCAGTTTGAGCTAGACGAAGCACGCTACCCCATCCGTGGCTGGCAGGCAGCCTGGCTCAATTCGCAAACCATGCGCCGCGAGCTCAAGCGCCACGAGGCTATCGAGTCCTCAACCGCTAGAACCCCCTGGTAACCACCTTAAAGGGGGCGCTGTCCCCTTTAAGGTGGTTTTAACGCGATAGCAAGAAACCCGGTCCTGCACGAGACAGAACCGGGTTTCTTTAGCAATGCTTGCTTTGCTCAGGCAGTAACTGTTAGTTACTCAGCCAGGAAGTCGCGCTGGATAGCGGGATCGACCTTGACGCCAGGGCCCATGGTGGAAGACACGGAGATGGACTTGACGTACTTGCCCTTAGCAGCAGCAGGCTTCATGCGCAGGATCTCGTCGTAAACAGCGCCGTAGTTCTCAGCGAGCTGCTCAGGAGTGAAGCTAGCCTTGCCGATGATGACATGAGCAATGC
>USBA01000212.1 GCA_900552735.1 uncultured Collinsella sp.
ATTGCCCGCCACGGCGAGCTGCTGTAGCAAGTAGACGGAAAACACCCTGCCAGCTGCCGTTGCCACTACCACAGCTGCCAACGCCGCTGCCGTTGCCTCTGCCGCCGCCGCAGTCTATCCCCCCAGCAGTTGCGGTGAAATAGTTCCTGTTTAAAGCCCCGTGACTTTAATTTAGGGACTATTCCACCGCAACTTATTGGGAGATTAGCTAGTCCTTGGGCGTCCAGGACCAGAAGAAGTTGATGAGGGCCACGCGCGAGGCGGTACCGGCCTTTTTGTTGATCGAAGAAATGTGGCGATAGAGCGTGGAGCGCGAAAGAAAGAGCGTTGTGGCGATGTCCTGAACGCTCTGGTCCGAAACGACCAAGACCTCAAGAATATCGCGCTCGCGCTCTGTAAGCCCAAAGGTGGCGAC
Organism: uncultured Collinsella sp.; assembly: GCA_900552735.1. Taxonomy (GTDB): domain Bacteria; phylum Actinomycetota; class Coriobacteriia; order Coriobacteriales; family Coriobacteriaceae; genus Collinsella. The sequence continues at coordinate 416 of USBA01000212.1, forward strand.
GAAAGCATCGAGGCGTTCATCGGACGTGAGCTCCGCTGCCTCCACGGGCTCGGGGTCGAAGCATGTGGGCGCAAGATCCCCACCAAGATCGTCGGTGGCAAGCGGCAGGCCATCCTGCATCACGGCATCATCGGCTCGTTGCCCCAACTGCCCCAGCAGCGTAATCGCAATGCCCACAAACATCACGAGCGCCGCACCGACCGCAGCCAGCACGTTTTGACTCGAGATAATCGCCACTGCCGGCGCCGTCACGAGCATCGAGCACACGTTGTTGACGACGCGACCCATGCACGGCCAAAAATATGACCAGCGCGCATAGAGCGAGACGGCGGCATATTTTGTGGTAAAGAACACCACAAAGAAGCCCGAGCCCAGATAAAAGATGATCGTGGCAGCAAGCTCGTTGCCGCCATTACCATCGACGATGAGCACAAAGAACGAAAGCGTGGACAGTATGGCGGCACATGTCATGCCGATATTCATATACGAGCGGCCGTGCAGGTCAAATAGTGCGCCAGCGACCAACGAGCTCACGACAAGCAGCAGGCGCGGCCAATCGCCCAAATCGACGGCTCCGACAGCATGCAGGGTCGTGAAGCCCGCGTTGAGAGCGGCGAATACGCTGGAAAGATACGCCGTCGCCACGGTCAGGCGAACTACGGCGCGACGGAATGCCGCCTTTGCCTCGGGATCGTCATGCCACTTGGCGCCATATTCCAGAGCATCTACCGAAAGCCCGGCAGCACTGGGTTCAAAGTTGGGGTCGGACTCGTCGCACAGCTTGGCGCGTCGGGCACCGTGGAGCAACGCCACCTGCGCGATCGCACAGACGACCAGAACAGCCTGCTGAGGAATGCCGACAGGCATCACCATGTGGTTGAGAACCTGCACCAGAACGCCCATGGCGTAAGAAAGTGCGGCGGCGCGCGCCAAGCAGGGCGTTCGCGCAAAGCGCCTCGCATAATTTGCATGGGCAGTCGATCCGCAGTAGCCCAGCGCGCAGCACGCCACCAAACCGCCGGCAATTACCACCTCAACCTGAACCGCCATAATCAACAGCAGCAATGCCGCCACCAGCAAAACGCCCGTGACGTCACTCGTTGCGTCGATAGCATGGGGACGGCGATAGTACAGAATGGGACGCACAAAAAAGCCAATCACGCTCGCGCCGATGACAAGGCTCTCATAAATAACGACCTCGTTTGGAGACACGAACTCGGCCATGCGCACATCAAAAAGATACTCGCACGCCAAAAACGTGAAGAAGAACAGCGCCAGGCATATAATCTCCCGAATGCCCCGACGCAAATATGCGGTTGTGTCTCCCATGCCCCTCATGGTTAACCCCCATCCGCTCAATTGTCTGGAAATTTATTTTAATAAAGAACCAGTCTCAATATCGAAGCCAGACTCGAAATGCTGCCAATTCGACCCCAGCCGTCCACATCACGCCGCGATTTTGAGCCGCATGGACCAGAAGGGACGCGCGCGATCTCTAGCTCGGCCAGGAGTGTCTCCAACTACCACTCATTTAAGTACGTCCCCAATGAGTGGCCGAAGAGTGTCCCCCGCGACTAGTCGTTTAAGAACGTCCCCAACGACTAGTCAAAATGGGCCATGTGTCCCAGTTGTGGAGACTCCTTGAGCCGTCTGGGTATCGCGAAGGATCGCGCACTCCCCCATCATCAAAAGTGACACACGCTACCAGTTGATGGGAGGCAGCCATGGGCTTCTTTGACAGGATGTTCGAGAAGAAAGAGTGCGCGATTTGCGGTACCGAGCTGGGACTTCTAGGTAAGACAAAAATCAATGAAGGCTACCTGTGCAAAGAGTGCGCCGGCAAGCTCTCCCCCTACTTCCACGGCTATCGCTCCAGCACCGCAGACGATATCCGTGAGCAACTCGCCTACCGCGAGGCCAACGCCGAGCGCCTGTCTTCGTTCAACCCCACGCACACGCTTTCTGCCGGGCGCACCAATATTATGCTCGATGAGGACGCGGGTCTGCTGATCATCACTTCGCAGAGCCGCTGGCGCGACGCCAATCCCGACATCATCGAGTTCTCGCAGGTACTCGGCTGCGATATGGATATCGACGAGCAGCGCACCGAGATCTATCGCGAGACCAAGGACGGCGAGCGCGAGAGCTACAACCCGCCGCGCTACGACCTGGATTACGACTTTAATCTGACCATCCACGTCAACACGCCGTACTTTACCGAGATCAACCTGCGCGTGAACGACTCCACCATCGATCAGCGCGGTTCCATCGAATATCGCGAGGCCAAGCGCCAGGCAACCGAGGTCCGCGATGCGCTGGTGCAGCTGCGCCAGGAGACGCGCGACAGCGTCGTGGCCGCCAAGGCCCCCAAGACCGCGGTGACCTGCCCCTTCTGCGGAGCCACCACCATTCCCGATGCCAGCGGGCGCTGCGAATACTGCGGCGGCGCCATCGGCGCATAGCCTCCGGCACGGAAAGGACCGATCATGGCCTTCGAGAGCGTTAACTATCAGTGCCCTGCCTGCGGTGGTCCCCTGCATTTTGCCAGCGCCGAGCAAAAGCTCGTCTGTGACTACTGCGACTCGCGCTTTGAAGTCGAAGAAG
>USBA01000213.1 GCA_900552735.1 uncultured Collinsella sp.
GCGAGCCCACGATCTTTTGGCGTCCGAGCAGCAAGGGCCGCCCGTCCCCATCGGTAAAGTACGCCTCCATATAGAAGAGCGGCTCGCCGACCGGCACCTCCAACAGCGGGGCCACCTGAGCATCGGCGAGCGCGATCTCCACGGTGCAAGGGTCGGACTTGAGCGGTGCGCGGCCTGAATGCTCGGCAACGAGCGCAAAGATCGAGTTATCGGTGAGGTCCTTATCGGCAAGTGTCTGCAGATAGGGATGGTCAGCCAGCACAAAGGCGTTGTTCTCGAGCATGACGGGGATGCCGTCGGCCGTGCGCACGCGCTCGACCACGATAAGCTCGCAGCCGGGTTCCACCCCAAAAAACGCCGCATCCTCGCGCGTCGCCGCAACCACCGTGCGCGACACCAGGCGTGCTCCGGCCACCATGTCGTTGGCAGCGCAACCCTCGGAAAAGCTCTGAACGTCACCCTTCTGGACAATCTTGCGCTTGAGCTTGGGCGCGCACACGAACGTGCCCCTCCCCTGCTGGCGGTTGAGATACCCCGCGCGCGACAGCTCCTCGATGGCGCGGCGCACGGTGATGCGTCCCACGCCGTAGTACTTCGCGAGCTCCATTTCGGAAGGAATGCGCGAGCCGGATGCGTACACGCCACGCGCGATCTCGCCCTTTAGGTCGTCCATTACCTGCTGGTACAGCGGCACGGCAGACACCTCAGTGCGCTCGGTTCTATCGTCGGATGTCATCGTTATGCTCCATTCCGTGCATGCTCGGACTCAAACTCTTCAATCGCCGCCATAAACTGCTCGCCAAAGGCGTCGGCCTTTTTCTCGCCGATGCCGTTGACCTGGATAAGCTCGTCGCGCGTCTGCGGGCGTAGGCGGCACAGACCGCGCAGGGCCTTGTCGGAAAAGACCATGTACGGCGCCATCTCCAGCTCGGTCGAGATCTCCTTGCGCAGGGCACGCAGGCGCTCGAACAGCTCGGCATCGTCACCCACGCGCGGGCGCTGATCCAGCTCGGCCTCCTCGCGCAGCAGATCCACCGCACGGCGGGCGCGGGCCGAGGCCTTGCGCTTGGACGCACGACGCTTAACGGTAAAGGCAAACGCCTCGTCCTCGACCTCGCCGGCGCGCGGACCCAGCCCCACGACCGGGTACTGCCCCTGCGAGGTGGCCAAATAACCGCGACCGCACAGCTGGCCGATGATGTCCTTGATGCGCCCGACCGATTCGCTCGACAGCTCACCGTAGCCGCGGTCCTCGTCCAGATGCATCTGGCGAATGCGCTCGGTGTTACCGCCATGAAGCACGTCGGCGATGAGCGATTTGCCAAAGCGCATGGGGCGCGTGGCCACATAGCGCACGGCGGCGCGGGCCATATCGGTGACGTCCTCGACCTCGAACTGCGTGAGGCAGTTGCTGCAGTTGCCGCAGCCCTCGGCGTCGTCCGTGGCGGCGCTGCCCGCACCAGCCGCAGCCGCATGCTCGGCCGCGGCCTCGTCGCCAAAGTAGCGCAGCATGTATTCGCGCAGGCAGCCGGTGGTATTGCAGTAGCCCTCCATCTGGCTGAGCAGACGATATCGATTCTGGAGCGCCCACGCGCGCTGCTCGTCGTCAAGCGCCTCATCGGCAGCATCGCCGCGGTCGATCAGAAAGCGGCGCATGCGAAAATCGTTGCCGTTCCACAGCAAGTAGCAGCTGGCCGGGTCGCCATCGCGGCCGGCGCGGCCCGCCTCCTGGTAGTAGGCTTCGATGCTCTCGGGCACGTTGTTGTGGATCACGTAGCGCACGTTGGGCTTGTCGATGCCCATGCCAAAGGCGTTGGTGGCAACCATCACCTGGATATCGTCGTCGATAAAGGCGCGCTGGCTTTGGCGACGGGCGTCGTTGCCCATGCCGGCATGGTAGCGGCCAACGCGAATGCCGCTGGGGCCCAGCGCCTCGGCAAGCTCGCCCGCCAGCGCATCGACCGTCTTGCGGGTCGAACAATACACGATGCCGCTCTCGCTCGAATGCGCGATCACGTAGTCGCGCACCCAGGCAGTCTTGGCCTTGTCGCCCATCTCCTCGCAACCAAAGTAGAGGTTCTTGCGATCGAAGCCCGTCACCACCGTCGCGGGGTTTTGCAGGCCGAGCATTTGCTGAATGTCCGCACGCACGCGCTCGGTTGCCGTAGCGGTAAAGGCCGCCACGATGGGGCGCTGCGGCAGGGAATCGATGAACTCGCGAATCTGCAGATAGGCGGGGCGGAAATCCTGGCCCCATTGGCTCACGCAGTGGGCCTCGTCAATGGCCACGAGCGGCACGCCAATGCCGCCGTCCGCCGCGGCCTCCTGCGCAAAGGCTAAAAAGCGCGGCTCGAGCAAGCGCTCGGGCGCCACGTACATAAGCTGGTAGCGGCCCTCGCGCGCCCGCTTGAGCACGGTGTTTTGCTGGGCCGGAGTAAGGCTGGAGTTGAGATAGCTGGGTCGCGCACCCGCCGCGAGCAACGCACGGGTCTGGTCCTCCATAAGCGACAGCAGCGGACTCACCACAAAGGTGATGCCGGGCAGCATGAGCGCGGGCACCTGGTAGCAAATGGACTTGCCGGCGCCCGTGGGCATAACACCCAGCGCATCACGACCGGCAAGGATCGCATCGACCATGCGGTCCTGTCCCGGGCGAAACGAGGTGTAGCCAAAATAGGCGCCGAGCGTGTCGAGCGCCATCTGCTGCATGCTATCGGTCATGGTTTCCTAACGTTCAAGTCATCTGCCGCCGATTATACGCCGCCACGCGGACCGGTGCCGCACGGCTGTCAGCCACGCTCATTCTGCAGGTAGTCATTGGGTAGTCATTGGGGACGTTCTTGAATGACTAGTCGTTTAAGAACGTCCCCAACGACTAATCTCTTGACAAACGCGGAAACGTCGCTGGTTGAGCATAAGTCAGCGAAAACGCCCCTAAGCGAGCAAGGTGACGTGAAAGAGGAGGGAAGCGTACTTTGGTACGCGACCGACGATTGAACGTCAGATTGC
>USBA01000214.1 GCA_900552735.1 uncultured Collinsella sp.
GCCTCACCGACGAGGTCTCGCTCGACAATATGGAGCAGAGCCTCAAGAATATTCTCGCTGCAAAGGTAAGCGAGCTTAATGCGACTATCGATGGCATTGACCACGACACGTTGGCAGCCGTCGTGCACGCGTTTAAGAACGCAGGGGCTATCGAGTTTGCTGCCGTAGGCAACACCAACGCCGTCGCGCTCGACGCGACGTTTAAGTTTTCGCAGCTGGGCCTTCGCTGTATGGCAAGCACCATCAGCGAGACCTCGATTGGTTTTGCGCTTACGCTGCGCCCCGGAGATGTCATCGTGCTGATCTCGAGCTCCGGCAAGTCGCGTCGACTGAATCGCATGGCAAAAGCGGCTCGCGGCTGTGGCGCCACCGTTGTCGTCATCAGCAGCGACAGCAAGTCCCCGCTTGCTCGCCTGGCCGACTACACCTTTAATACTGTGAACCACGAGGCACTGCTCACCACGGGCGACTTTGCGTTCTCCAAGATGAGTGCCACGATGATCATCGAGGTTATATACAACTTCCTGCTGCCCGAGATTGAAGACGCCCGCGAGCATATCAGCTACTACGAGGAGCTCATCCAGCCGGATAAGGTCGTGGAGTAGGTTTTATCAGGGGACGTTATGTACCATTCCGATAAAACTATGCCGGTTTACTACGATGAAATCGGGATATGCGACCACATCGTGTTTTAAAAGAAAACCGCAGGGGTTCTACCTGCGGTTTTCTTTTTACAATTTTAGCTGTGCTCGAGCTACGCCGATTCATCGTAGTAAACCGGCATAGTTTTTGACGGTCGGGCCAGACAAGCAAGTGGCGGTGCAACAATTGCTGATATTTTGTCCCCGCCAACACTGTCAGCTCGTTCTAACCTCGAGCCTCTTCCAGCATCTGCTTGGCGTGTGCCAGGCTTGCCTCCGATTGATCGCCGCTCAGCATGCGGGCGATCTCTGCGATGCGGGCGTCCCCGGCCACCTCATCCAGATGCGTCTGGGGAACGTCGCCGGGCTCTTTGCTCACCACGTAGTGTTTGTCGGCCATGACAGCGACCTGCGCCAGGTGGGTTACGACAATCACCTGATGCGTAGCGGCGAGATCTGCCAGCACGCTCGCGAGGGCACGTGCTGTAGAGCCGCCGACACCGGCATCGACCTCGTCGAACACCAGCGTATCCACGCCGTCCGCGTTACCGAGAACGACCTTGCTCGCCAGCATGACGCGGCTCAGCTCGCCGCCCGACGCAATGCGGCGCAGGGGGCGCGGCGTCAATCCGGCACCACTGCGATACAAAAGCTCATAGCTCGAAGGCCCCGCCAGCGTCCATTCGGCACGCGGAAGATCGCGCGACTCCCAAACGAGCTCGGCGTCGCCCATCTCCAGGCGCGCCATCTGACGGCCAACCTCGTGGCAAAAGCGAGGGGCTGCGGTATTCCGCACGCGTTTAAGCGCCTTGGCAGCAGCAAAAAGCTCGCGTTCGGCACACCCGAGCGCCTCGCGAGCCTTCTTGATCCGCTCATCACCATCATCGACCAGCGACAACAGCTCTTGTGAGCGATCGCGCATGGCAAAGACATCGCCCATGGTGGGTCCCCACTGACGTAGCAAACCCTTAAGATCGGAATAACGCTCGCGCATACGAGCCAGCTCGCGCGGATCGAAAGCGACCCCATCGCGATAGGCGCGCAGCTCGTTGGCACAATCCTCGAGCGAGATGCAGGCATCCGAAAGCGCATCGGCGATGTCGCCCAGCTTGCGGTCGACGGTCGCCATGCGGGAAAGCTCCGCCACGGCACTGTTCACGGCATCGAGCGCTCCCCCTTCAGCTGCAAGCGATGCATGGGCATCGTTGGCCGTGGCCACCAACACCTCAGCATGCTCGGAGCGCGGCAGCAGCTCCTCGAGCTCCTCATACTCGCCCGGTTTGGGGTCGACCTCGGCGATGCGCTCCATGGCGAAGCGCGCCTCCTCGACGCGACTCCCCTGCGCACGCGAGGCCTCTTCGACGCGACGGACCTCCTTGGCAGCCGCACGCGATGCCTTAAAGCAAGCACGGTAGTGCTCGAGCGCCTCGAGTGCCGGGCGCCCTGCCCAGGCATCGACCATGGCAACATGATGCGCCGGGTCGAGCAGGCGCTGGTGCTCGTGCTGACCGCAAAGATCCATCATCACGCCGACGCGCTCCGAAAGTTCACGCACGCTGGCGATGCGGCCGTCAATTTTTACGCGGCTGCGGCCCTCGGCAGAAAGGCTGCGCTGCACGGTGAAGCCCTCCGTGTCGTGCGGTCCGTCAAACAGACGCGCCTCGACGCTGGCAAGCGCCTCGCCCTCGCGCACCGTCGACGAATCCGCGCGCTCGCCCAAAATGAGCTTAAGCGCCGAGAGCAGCGCGGTCTTACCGGCGCCGGTTTCTCCGGTCAGAACCGTTAGACCCGCGCTCGGAACCAACGTCGCCTCGCGAATGAGTGCAATGTTGGAAACCTGCAGCTCATCGATCATGACGCACTCCGTAGAACACACGGCTAACCGAGTTATAGAAGCTCTCGGGGCCGTAATCCAGCAGCAGCACATCGCCGGGACCGCGACGCACAGCCACGCTCTCAACGGTGCCATCACAGGTAATAAACTGTCCATCGATAGCGATCGCCGGAACGCTCGGGCGATCATCGGACATAAAGATTTCGACGACATCACTCGGCGAAGTCAAGAAGGCACGGGCCTGAATGGTGTGCGGCGCAATGGGTACGCAGACCATGCCCGTATAGTCGGGGCTCACGATGGGGCCACCGGCGGATAGTGCATAGCCAGTGGAGCCGGTCGCCGTCGAAACGACGACACCGTCGCCACGCAGTCGATCGATATGGTGGCCCGACACCGTGATGTCGAACTCGACCATATCGGACAGGGGACCGCGCGTGAGTGCCATGTCGTTGAGGGCGAACGTGCGCACGACATCCTTCGTACCGTCTTCGCGCACGGACACGATATCCGCAGCGATGG
>USBA01000215.1 GCA_900552735.1 uncultured Collinsella sp.
GATCGTTCGGCGGTCTCAAGCATCTCGAGATTGCGCGAATGCTCATCAACGGCAATTCGTATGCGGGCAGTACCCTGCTCGACAAATGCTCTACAAACCGCTCGTACCTCACTCGCTACATCGTCCACCGCGAGCCCGATCAGTGCGCGCCAGGCATCTACAATGACCTTACCGTCTCCACGCTTAACCTTGCCGCCGCCATTAGCAACAAGCTCGGCGGAGGCGATCGCGCCTATCGGGAAATATCCGAGCATTACAGCGGCCCGGCGGCCCAAGGCATGATGTCGGTTCTCGCCGATTATGACCTCGACGACCGTCTCTACGCCAATGCCTTGGGGCGTATCAACAGCTCCGATGACCACGGCCCCCGCGAAAAAAGCACGCTCTTCTTGATGCTCTTTGTGGCAACGGGCGCACTTGCCGACCCCGTTCAAGGCGTGGCCACCGTCGAGCGCTTTTGCGACAGCAAGACGGGCGGGCACTTTGGCACCACCGAAACTACTGTCGGACGCGGCTTTATGGGCAGCCTGGAGCAGCCGCGCACCGTCGCCCCCAACCTCGGTCTGCTCAGAACACATGCCGACAACTGCGTCGACATGCAAATCCATCCCCTCACACGCGATCCGCGCGGCACCGTGATTGGCTCTTTGCCCAAAACCTCGCCCAGCATCACCGATGTGGGCGCCGACGCATCGCGCGAGCATCTTCGCATTTGGCTTGAGGGTGAGCACTGGTACGCCCAGGGCCTTGGATCGACCAACGGCACGGTGCTCGAATCGGGTGCAGGCGACGGCGATATCGTAATCGAGCCGCCCCGCGACCAACGCGAGCCCGGCAAGATCTATCCCCCGGTGGAAATCGAAAACAGCGACAGGCTCCATCTGGGTCTCTACACGACATTCCTTGTCATTGTGGACTAGCGCGGACGGCGATCGAAAGACGGTCGCCGTCCGTCTTTCGTCTTCTACCTTCCGCGTCGTAAACGACAATACTCAGCGGTATACGTGGGCAGTGCGGCTATCATGGTACTTTACCGATATCCGCACTGCTCGCGTATATGCGCGGCAACCCATGCCAGACAAAGGAACGCCATGGATACTACCGATAGCGCCTATGGCGACAAACTCATCCGTCTCGACACGTTCGATACCGCCGTGGCAGTCGACCCCAGTGCCGAGGATGATACCAAGCGACGGTTTATGACGCTTATTCTTCAGACGACATACCGCGACGGCGGCAATATCGGACACGTGCTTCGCGCGACCAACACAAGCGGCGAGGTCTTTGCCGTCAAGCTGCTCAAGGACAACGCCATCCTTTCCGACCAGACACCCGATCGCTCCGCCGAGCAAGCGGCTGCACACCTGGCCAACACCGCCGCGCTGTTCGAGGAGTACCGTCATCTGTGCACCGTCTCGCACCTGCGCGGATTTCCGAGCGTCTATGGCTATGGATCGTGCGAGGACGACCCGCTCATCCTCATGGAGTGGGTCGAGGGCACCTCGCTCAAGCAGGTGCTGCCCTTGCTTCCGCACGACGCCTCGGGCGGGCTAACCACCCAGATGGTGGCCGCCGTTGGAAACGCCGTGCTTCGCGCACTCCTGATGACCCAGGGGCTCGTTAATCCGGTCGTCCATCGCGACCTGTCGCCCGCCAATATCATGTTCCGTACCACCAGTCGATCGCTCGAGCAACAGATTGCCGATTGCTCCTTTGACCCCTGCCTCATCGACATGGGCTCCGCGACCATGGCCCTCGGCGACGACACGATCACCCGGCGCGCCGACATCTGGCGCTTTGCCACGCCCGCATACGCCGCGCCCGAGATGCTCACGCAGGATATCGAAGGCATCGCGGCCCTTCGCCGCTCGCCCGCCATCGACGTCTATGCGCTATCGAGCATTCTGTATCAGCTCTACAGCGGTCGTAAACCGTTCGATGTCGAGTCGACGGGTGCCGCGGCAACCGGCTCGTTCTACCTCATAAAGACCAAGACCAAGCCGGCACCGCTCGAGCCGCGCTGCGAGGGCGACAAAGCGCTTGTCCAGATCATCATGAAAGGCATTTCGGTCGAACAGGGCGATCGCCCTACCGAGCAGCAGATGCTCGAGGTGCTCTCGACATACCTCCCCGCTGCAGAATCTGAGGACCGCGAGGGTGCAGGAGACGAGGCCGCAATTGATATCGATTCTGGCACGCACCTTAAGGTCGACGTCGCCGGCGAGCGCGCGCGAGAGATCCTGGAGCAGGCCCGGCACGATGCCATGACCCGCCGCCGCTTTATTATCGGTGGCGTTGTCGCAGCCGTTGCGGGGCTCTGCGTTATCGGGGCGGCAACCCATGGCTTTGGCATCCCCGACTACCTGGACGGCATTCGCGGTTCGCTTGACGACTACACCTGGGATCAGCTGCAGGAGATTTCGCTCAAGATTAAGGCCGCCGAGACCCGTAGCGAGGCACGCGAGATTGCCAAGCGCTACCACCTGCTCGATGACAACGGGCATATCCCCTATCCATGCACCAAGCGCGTCACGCTCACCAACGGGCTGCAGGTTGGCGCGCAGCTTGTGGGCATCCGTCACGACGAGCTTCTAGACGGTACGGGCAAGGCCGGGCTGACGTTTATGTTCGACGCGGGTATTGCCGAGCGCGATGCTGCGGCTGAACCGCCGAGCGCCGGCTGGGCAGATTGCGAGCTGCGGGAATGGCTCGATAGCGACGGCCTTAAGCTGCTGCCCAACGAGCTGCGCGCACTCATCAAATCTGTCAAAAAGATCTCGAATAACGTTGGCGCCACCAGAAGCGCATCGTGCCTGAGCGAGTTGCCCGCAACCCTTTGGCTGCCCGCCATGGTCGAGCTGTGCGGTACGCAACCGCCCGATTCGTTTGCCGAGGGCTATCACTACCTGG
>USBA01000216.1 GCA_900552735.1 uncultured Collinsella sp.
CCCGCACGGCCCATCAGAACGCCGGCCAGCTCATCGGCCAGCGACTCAACCGTATAGAGTTTGTCGAAGCGCAGCGGCACGCCAGTCCCAGCAAGTGCCAACGCCATACGCTGAGCGGCAGGAACACCTAGACCGATCGACTTGAGCTCGTTCGCGCGCGCAAACACCTGCGCGGGCGTTCCCTCGGCAAAAACGGCGCCCTCGTTCATCACAACGATACGGTCACAACAATTTGCCAGGTCATCCATGCTGTGCGAAACCATGACAACGGTCAGGCCCTCGCGATGGAGCCGATCGATGAGCCCCAGGAAATCCCTGCGCGCAGCCGGATCGAGCCCCGCCATGGGCTCGTCGAGTACCAGGACCTCGGGCTCCATGGCGAGCACGCCGGCAAACGCCACGCGGCGCTGCTGGCCGCCCGAAAGCTCAAAGGGGTTCTTGTCGCCTATCGCGGCAAGGTCGAGACCCACGCGCGCAAGCGATGATGCGACACGGCGCGCAACCTCGTCTTGCGGCAGGCCAAGGTTGCGCGGGCCAAACGCCACGTCCTGCGCCACGGTCTCGGCAAATAGCTGGCGCTCGGGATACTGAAACACCACGCCGACCTTGGCCTTAACCGCGGCGGCGTCTTTCTTGTTTGATAGGTCGAGCCCCAGCGCGCAAACGCTTCCCTCCTGCGGACGAATCAACCCGTTGAGATGCTGAACCAGCGTCGATTTACCCGAGCCGGTATGACCCGCCAGGCCCAGAAACTCGCCGCGGCGCACCGTCAGCGAAACATCACGTAGCGCCCAGGGGCTGTTTGGATCGTTACCCCAAAGAGCCTGTTTGCTCGATGCGTCCGCAGTGGTCGAGCGCTTGTGCCATCGACGGCGCTCGCGGGCGCTCAGCGAGTAACTATGCGAGAGATGCGAAATCTCGATAACGGGCTCCGACGCGGCCATCCCATCGGCCGCAGAGGATCCATTGTCAAGCATACGAGAATCGGATGCGGAAGGCTGTGCTGCGACGTCCGCCCCGCTCCGCTCGGCATAAACCTGTGCAATCTCGGCGACCATATCCGCCTCACGCACCTGCGCGCAAACGGGCACGCCCTTCGCACGAAGCGACCTGCCCAGACAGCACGACGCCGGCATATCCAGGTTGAGCTGCGCAAGTTCGTCTGCCCGCGTCAAGATTTCCTCGGGCGTACCGAGCATGGCAACGCGCCCCGCCCGAAACACCGCGACACGATCGGCCTCGGCGGCCTCTTCCATAAAGTGCGTAATCATCACGATGGTCATGCCGCGTTCGTGCAGCACGTGACAGGCCTTCATAAGGCCCTTGCGCCCGCGCGGATCGAGCATCGAGGACGCCTCGTCCAAAATGAGCACGCGCGGTTCCATGGCGAGCACACCGGCAAGCGCCACACGCTGCTTTTGACCGCCCGAAAGCGCATGGGTCTCGTGGCGCTCAAAGCCCACCAGGCCCACGCCCTTCAGCGCCTCGCGTACGCGCTGCGCAATTTGCGCCGATGGCACGCCAAGGTTTTCGGGACCAAACGCAACGTCATCTTCGACAAGCGTTGCTACCAGCTGATCATCGGGATTCTGGAATACCATGCCCGCGGTCGAACGAATGTCGTAGACCAGCTCGGGGTCGGACGCATCCATGCCGTTGATACGCACCGTGCCCGCATCGGGCTGCAACAGTGCATTCAGATGCTTGGCAAACGTCGACTTGCCCGACCCATTGCCACCGAGGATGCAGAAAAACTCGCCGTCCTCAATGTTCAGATCGACACCGTCGAGTGCCGGTACGGCACCGTCATAGCTAAAGGAAACGCCCCGACACTCAATCATGCGCGGCCTTTGACCTGGTCCTTTTTAGGCGTGATGAGGTTGGAGACCGCCTTATACACCGCCAGCGTCAACACCGAGTTAAGCACGGTCTTGATAAGGTTGAACGGCAGCACGGCAGGAAGCATGAGCGGGGCGATCACATCGACCGAGCCATACCAGAACCAAACGCCAATGGTAAGGTTTGCGGCCATAGACAACGCCGTAGCGGCAATAACGCCGAGCACCAGGCCAATCACGGCACCCTTATAGGTATGCATCTTCTGGTAGACGATAGCCGCGGGCAGAATGTAGCCCAGGGTGGCAACCAGGTTCATAAGCGCGCCGACCCAGTCGCCCGTAGTGAGCGCATGGATGACGATCGCCATGGCGGCAACAGCGGTACCGGCACCGGGGCCATATGCAAACCCGCACACCATCGCCGGCACCAGCGACGGGTCATACGTCAAAAACGGCGCCGAAGGAAGAATGGGCAGCTGCACATACATAAAGAGCGCGCCCAGGGCACACATAAGCGCCATGGTTACGAGCTGTTTGGTGCTCCACCTATTCGTGTTCTCAAAATGGATATGCTGCGACTGTTCAGACATAAGATCACCTGCCTCTTTCATCCGGACTCTAACCGTTGGTACTGGGGTCTCACCAGTTCAGCCGGCATGCGAACCAACGCACACACGGGTCGCGGACTCATCGGCTCGGTCGCAGACACCTCGCCTGCGCCACGGCGTCCCCTTGACACCGCCCGATTTACCGCCAGTGGGGAATTCCACCCCGCCCTGAAACAGCAATTGCAAGTGTAGCACGAGCAGGTATTCGCGCAAGTATGCCAAGGGTAATTTGTGGCGGGGATCAGTTGCCGCAACGACCACGTTCCCCACCCATCCCAAAGTAACGCGCCTTTCGCGCAAAGCGCGAAACAGCGAAAGGGACACGCACTCCCATCAACCACGTCCTTCTCCGCCCGCCGACCTCAAGGCCGTAAACGCAGGGAATCCGGGGGGGGGGGGGGGGGGGGGGGGGGCGACACACAACGCAAACAAACAAAAAAAAAACC
>USBA01000217.1 GCA_900552735.1 uncultured Collinsella sp.
TGACGTCTTAACAGCCTTTGCCATGGCACATCCTTTCCCTCGCAGAGCGACGTAAGGATTAAGTATAGGGCCAATTCCGCCGCATATGCCATCTCGACACACAGAAGCGCCACCGAATCAGAAGGAATCGGTGGCGCGTCGGTACTACAACGTCTCTTTACTGTGCGTCGAGCTGCGCCTGACGCTCACGGTCACGCTTGAGCAACGGCGCCAAGAACTTGCCCGTGTAGCTCTGCGAACATGCCGCGACTTGCTCCGGCGTGCCTGAGACCACGACGGTTCCGCCGCCATTGCCGCCCTCGGGGCCCATATCGATCAGGCGGTCGGCAACCTTGATGACATCAAGGTTGTGCTCGATCACCAGAACCGTGTTGCCCGCATCGACCAGGCGTTGCAACACGTCGAGCAGCTGACGAACATCCTCAAAATGGAGGCCGGTTGTGGGCTCGTCCAAAATGTAGAACGTCTTGCCTGTCTGGCGACGATGAAGCTCCTTGGCGAGCTTCACGCGCTGCGCCTCGCCGCCCGAAAGCGTCGTAGCGGGCTGGCCCAAACTCACGTAGCCCAGACCCACGTCATATAGGGTCTGCAGTTTGCGCTTAATCTGCGGGATATTCCCAAAGAAAGCCAGTGCTTCGGTGACACTCATGTCGAGCACGTCCGAGATTGTCTTGCCGCGGTAGGTAACCTCGAGTGTCTCGCGGTTATAACGCTTGCCGCCACATACCTCACAGGGGACATAGATATCGGGAAGGAAGTGCATCTCGATCTTAATCTGGCCATCGCCCTTGCACGCCTCGCAGCGACCTCCGCTTACGTTAAAGGAGAAACGTCCCGGCGAGTAGCCGCGCGCCTTCGACTCCGGCGTGCTTGCAAATAGCGCACGCAGATCATCCCAAAGGCCAATATAGGTCGCAGGGTTCGAACGCGGCGTGCGACCGATCGGTGACTGGTCGATATCGATTACCTTATCGATGCACTCAATGCCCTCAATCTTCTTGTACGGCCCCACAGGACGCGTCGAACGATGGATGGCATTCGTAAGCGCGGGCGCAATCGTATCGGTGACCAGGGAGCTCTTGCCCGATCCCGAAACACCGGTAACGACTGTGAGCGTACCGAACTCAATCTTGGCGGTAACGTTTTTGAGGTTATTAGCGCGGGCGCCCGTGATCTTAAGACAGCCGCGGCCGGGCTTGCGGCGCTCATCGGGCACGCGGATCATCCGCTTGCCGGTCAAATAAGCACCCGTCATGGAATCGGGGCATGCCATGATATCGGCAGGCGTTCCCGCGGCGACCACGTGTCCGCCGTTAACGCCCGCACCGGGACCCATATCGATCACGTAGTCTGCAGCGCGAATTGTATCTTCGTCGTGCTCGACGACGATAACGGTATTACCGATATCGCGCAAGCGCTCGAGCGTCTTGATCAGGCGTTCGTTATCGCGTTGGTGAAGGCCGATCGACGGCTCGTCCAGAATGTACAGAACGCCCATGAGGCCGGCGCCGATCTGCGTTGCCAGGCGAATGCGTTGGGCCTCACCGCCGGAAAGCGTCGCCGAGGCGCGATCGAGCGTCAGATAGTCGAGTCCGACATCGACCAGAAAACGCAGGCGCTCCAGGATTTCCTTGACGATGCGCCCGCCGATAAACTGCTGACGCTCGGTAAGCTCCAGGCCCTCAAAAAACTCGAGCGACTCGCGACAGGACAGGCAGCAGACATCGTAAATGGACTTGCCACCCACGGTGACGGCAAGCATCTCGGGACGCAGGCGAGCACCGTGACAGCTCGAGCATGGCTCTTCGCGAATGTATTTCTCCAAGCGAGCCCTGGTGTTCTCGTTCGTCGTCTCGTTGTAGCGCTCGTACAGGATATTGCGCACACCCGAGAACTTAGTGTCCCACTGGCTGCGACGCCCATCGAGCTTTTGATAGTCGACCGAAATCTTCGTGTCGCCCATGCCATCCAAAAACGCACGACGCACCCGCGGGGGCAGGTCCCCCCATGGCGTATCGGCACTCACCTTAAAGTGTTTGCAGACCGCGGCAAAAATCTGCGGATAATAGTTGGAATTGCCGAACAGGCTGCCAAAGACTCCGTCGGCAATCGACTTTGAGGGGTCTTCAATCAGCGCCTCGGCATCGACTGTCTTTTTAAAGCCCAGGCCATCGCACTCGGGACATGCACCATAGGGCGCGTTGAACGAGAAATCGCGCGGCTGCAGGTCGTCGATGGAATGCCCGTGCTCCGGGCACGCCAGTGCCAGCGAATACTCCAGCAGCTCGCCCTCGGTTCCCTCGGGAGCGTCGCGCTCGGGCAGCATGTACACGTTCACGTTACCGTGCGCCAGTGCCGTCGCCTGCTCAACGGACTCTGCGATGCGGCCCAGGGAATTCTCTCGAATTACGATACGGTCGACCACGACCTCGATATCGTGCTTGAACTTTTTGTCCAAATCGATGGGATCATCGAGAGAGCGTACCTCACCGTCGACGCGCACGCGGCTAAAGCCCTCCGCACGCAGATCCTCGAACAGTTTGGCATACTCGCCCTTGCGTCCACGAACCACCGGCGCCAGCACAAACGCGCGACGGCCCTCCCCCGCCGCCAGCACCTTATCGGCAACCTGATCGGTCGTCTGACGCTCGATGACACGCCCGCATTCGGGACAGTGCGGGGTGCCGACGCGGGCGAACAGCAGGCGCAGGTAGTCATAAATCTCGGTTACGGTACCCACCGTCGACCGGGGATTCTTGGACGTCGTCTTCTGATCGATCGACACGGCCGGCGACAGGCCGTCAATCGAATCCAGATCGGGCTTATCCATCTGGCCCAAAAACTGGCGCGCATAGCTCGAAAGGCTCTCGACATAGCGGCGCTGGCCCTCG
>USBA01000218.1 GCA_900552735.1 uncultured Collinsella sp.
TTACGAGCGCCCGAGACGGCGGCCTCAACCTCATCGACAACCGCCGTCTCGTCACCCAAGGGATCTAGATTGTTGTAATCGGTGGTGGAATCTGCCATCTGCGCTGCTACTCGGCCTCTTCGGTGTCCTCTGCATCGTCGGGCTCAACGGACTCGACGGGCACCGAAGTCACGTTGTCCTCGACCGAGTCGACGATGTCGCGCACATGGGCCAAAAAGGCCGTGCGCTCGGGGGCGGTCATAACCCGGACGCGAGCCAGGATGAGCTCGTCGAGCACGCGCTGCGCCGCAGTCTCGCCCTGCATGCCCAGGCGCTCGGTCAGGTCGGAAATGGTGCCGCCGGCCTGCTCGAACATATCGGACACGCTGCGGGCGATATCGGGGGTGCCGGCGTCCTTGCGGACCTGCTCGCCCTTAGTATTGAGCTCGTCAAGGACCTTCTTGCCGCCCTCAACGGCAACGGCAGCGGCGCCGAAGCCCACGTTGATGGCACCGTTAACAAGCTGATCGAATTTCATAACCATGGTTGGCTCCAATCATGAACAACTGCATTGGCGTTCTTGTACCCAAGATTGGGTGAACGACACAAAATCGTTTTATCACCAAGATAGAAATCGAGCGGGGCGAAGCCTTTGACGGCGTTTGTCCCGCTCGTTCGCCGCAAGGCCGTCTTTACCTTACGTTGTCATTCATCGCGAAGGAGTTCTTCATGGCACAGCTCGTGGTGTAGAGCACCTTGCCCAACAGAGCATCGGTCTCCACGCGCACGAGCTCGGCAAAGGCCTCGTTGGCGCGCGCGAGCTCGGCGGGCACCTCGGCCTCGGGCAGGGCGGCAACGGCAGCGTCAACGTCATGAATCTGCTTGTGGCCCATGCCGCCGACCTTCTCCTGATAGTCCTCGACCGCGCGACCGCACTCGTGGAAGCGAACATCGGCCAAGGCACCGATCAGGCGATTTGCCCAATAGAAATTCTCCGACGTCACGCGGGCCTGCGTGTCGGCATAGTACTCGGGCATGGTCTCGACATTGGCGTACAGCGGCACGAGCGCGTTAAACGAGTTGGAGCCAAACGCCATCCACTGCACGGCGCGATACGCCGGCTGTACATAGGGACGCAGCTGCAGCACGGCGAGCTGGCCGTTGCGGTTGATGCCGATGGGACGATAGGCGCCGCGCGTGGCGGGCGTGCCCTTGCTGCCGTAGCAGTCGTACTCCGTGCCCTGGTAGTGGCTCGAAAGCACGTACTTGATGTCCTCGATGGTCACCTTGCGCTCGGGCACGCGGCTCCAGGGAATATCGTCGCTCTCGGGCGTGTAGTCGGCATCGGGACCGTCCCACACATCGCTGGGGTTGAGGCAGCGCTGCATGTACCAGGCGCGGGGCGTGTTGTAAACGTGGTCGCTGTCACTGTGCGAGCCAAAGGCCTCGCGCGGGTTGAAGACTGTCGCCGGACCGTCGCCCTCGACGCCCAGCGTCAGATCCAGATGCCACTCGGCCATCCAGGAGCGCAGGTCGGCGGAGCACATGTGGTCGGCCTGGGCGCCCTCGGCATCGTCCAGGTCAAAGCTATCGATACCCAGCTGGTTGGGCATGGTCACATAGGCGTCATCGGGCACGCGCTTGGCGATCCAGTGGTGGCCGCCGATGGTCTCGAGCCACCAGATCTCGTCAACATCACTAAAGGCGATGCCGTTGTTCTCGTAGGTGCCGTAGCGCTCGAGCAGGTCGCCCAGGATGCGCACACCGTCGCGGGCGGACTTGGCGTACGGCAGCACCAGGGTCACCATATCCTCCTCGCCCAAACCACCGGGCTGCGCCGGAACATAGCCGTCCTCGCCCTCGTTGCCCTTGGCGGGCACGTAGTCCACGAGAGGATCGGCGCCGCGGACGCGCTCGTTGGTGGTGAGCGTCTCGGTTGCGGACATGCCAACATTGAGCTCATTGAAGCCGGCCTCGGCCCAAATGCCATGACCCGGGACAACGTCGGGGACGCTTGTGTAACGCATGGGATTGTCGGGCAGCTCAACGGTCAGGTGGCTCAAGACGCTCGTGTAGACACGCGGCTGCTCGTCGGGGTGCACAACACGCATGCGCTTGGGCTCAAACACCCCGTTGGACGAGTCCTCGTTGCGGGCAACCAGCGTCGACCCGTCGTAGCTCGCGTTCTTACCAACCAAAATCGTTGTGCACGGCATGCGCATCCTCCTTGAGCGAAGAAATCAAACGGCAACAGTGTATCGCTTCGGCGCAAAAAGGGCGAAACAGCCGCCCCGGCAACCCCTGTGGTCAAAAAATGCCAAATGTGAGTACTGTCACCAATTTAGTAACATCAATTTTGCTACGTATGGGTGCCAAAAGTCTACATTTGTTCAAAAATTAGATGATGTAATTCCTCATAGGTCCAATAAAATAGGCTCTTTATCGATAATAAATATCGTTAGAGAGCCTATTTGACCTAAAGAATATGTGACTATCTTGGCAACAGTACTCATATTTGGCATTTTTTGTCCACGGGGTATAGAGCTAACCCCTCAAACAGCCCAAAACGCCTATTTCGATGCGCGCTCGGCCGCCTCGATCACGTGTTTGGCGAGGATCGCCGTCGTCACAGCGCCCACGCCGCCCGGCACGGGCGTGATGGCGTTAACGACCGGCTCCGCAGCATCAGAATCGACGTCACCCACCAACTTGCCAGCGGCCTCGTCCCAATTAATGCCAACATCAATGATCGTCTGGCCCTCTCGAACCGCATCCACGTCAATCGTACGCGCGCGTCCAACGGCGGCAACCACAATGTCGGCAGCACGGCACTCGGCAGCAAGGTCGTGCGTATGCGTATGGCACGTCGTCACTGTGGCATTGCGAGCCGTAAGCATGGCGGCAACGGGACG
>USBA01000219.1 GCA_900552735.1 uncultured Collinsella sp.
CCTCTACAAGCCCACGGGCCGTATGAGCTTTGTCGCTCGCTCGTTCTCGCTGGCGGGGGAGGGCCTGCTGCGTCAACAGGTGGCACAACTGGCCGAAAAGCTACGCCGCGAGGGCTTGATGGACGAGTCCCGCAAACGTCGCATCCCGGTGTTTTGCTCACGTGTGGCGGTCGTCACCTCGCTTTCCGGCGCCGTGATCGACGACGTCAAGCGTACGCTGCGCCGTCGCAACCCACTTGTCGAGCTCGTTTGCGTGGGCGCCAAGGTGCAGGGCGAGGGAGCGCCTGCCGAGTTTATCGACGGCTTGCATCGCGCCGCTGCGATTACGCCTACGCCGGATTGCATTTTGCTCGTGCGTGGCGGCGGTTCCTTCGAGGACCTCATGACCTTCAACGACGAGGAACTTGCCCGCGCGGTGGCGGCCTGTCCTGTGCCTGTAGTGACAGGTATTGGCCATGAGCCCGATACCTCGATCTGCGACATGGTGAGCGACCGTCGCGCCTCCACGCCAACGGCGGCTGCAGAATCGGTGGCACCGGCTATGACAGAGCTGGCCGACGTGCTCGAGGCACGTCATCAGCGTCTGGGCGCTGCGATGTCATCGATGATCGGGTCGAATCTGGTCGATCTGGAGATGCTCGACCAGCGTGGTCGGCGTGCCTGGGATACCTATACGGCACGCTTGGGCGATGCGCTCGATGCAGCCGCGTGCCGCCCGTGCCTCAACGATCCAACGTTTATGGTCGAGCGTCGCGAGTCAGAGCTTGCACTGACCGCTGACCGTCTGTCGGGCGCCATTGCTCGTTCGGTCGGTGCCTTCCGCTCCAACTTCGAGCGTCTGCCCGAGCGCTTGGTCGCAAGCACCTCGGGGCTCGATGGCAAGCGTCATGCACTCACGCTCGCGAGCTCCCGCCTGGAGCATCAGGGGCGCACGATGTTGAACAAGCCCGCGTCCGACTTGGGCCGTGCGGCAGCCTCGCTCGACGCCCTGTCGCCGCTCAAGGTGCTTGCCCGCGGCTACTCCATCGCGTATAGCGAAGACGGTGTGGCTACAAGCGCCCAGACCTTTAAGCCCGGCGATGCCATCCGCGTGCGCATGGCGGACGGCAACGTGTCGGCAACCGTCAATACGGTCGAATAGACCGCGTTTCACAGTGATAGACCTTTAGGAAAGGAAACAGATATGGCAGAGAAGACCCCGGTCGAGCAGCTTACGTACAAGCAGGCTTCGCAGGAGTTGGAACTCATCATCCGCAGCTTGGAGTCGGGCGATATGGAGCTCGAGGAGTCGCTCGAGAGCTATACCCGCGGCGTCGAGCTCCTCAAGAGCCTGCGCACCCGCCTGTCCGATGCCGAGCAGAAGGTCTCGGTGCTCCTTAAGGACGTCGACGGCAACGACGTGCTCGCCGACGGCGAGGCCGCCAACACGGACGACAACCTTTCGTTCTAACCACCTCGCAGCCAACTTTGGGGTAGTCTTTTTGGGACGGGGCTTTTTTGACTACCCTTGCGCGACGGCTCGCCGAGTGCCTGCGCTTGCGAAAAAGTAGTCAAAAAAGCCCCGTCCCAAAAAGATTACCTTGGTCTGCGAGAAAGGAACCAACCATGTGTGATTGCATCTTCTGCAAAATCGCCAACCACGAGATCCCCTCGACCGTTGTCTATGAGGACGACCAGGTCATCGCGTTCGACGACCTTAACCCCCAGGCGCCGGTCCATACGCTCGTGATTCCCAAGAAGCACTACAGCGACATCGCCGACAACGTGCCCGCCGAGACCATGGGCGCCATGGCTCACGCCATCCAGGAGGTCGCCAAGGTCAAGGGCCTGGAGGACGGTTTCCGCGTCATCTCCAACAAGGGCGTCAACGCCGGCCAGACCGTCATGCACTTCCACATGCACGTCCTCGGTGGCAAAAACCTGGGCGAGAACCTCATCTGAGGACGCTTCTTCCGTGCAATGAAACGGAAGCTCTGGCACCGATAACTTATATATCAACGCAATAAACCCGAGCGCGAGGGCGTTTGGGTTTATTATTGAAGCGTATGTAACCTGGCGGCGCCACACCGCCTGTTAGTAGGGAGACACATGAACGTTCTGGTCGTCAACGCGGGATCTTCGACCCTTAAGTATCAGGTCATCGACACCAAGTCCCACAAGGTGTCCGCAAAGGGCTCCTGCGAGCGCGTCTGCTTTACCGGCGGTACCTTCACCCACGCTGCCAACGGCTCCAAGAAGGTGACCGAGAACATCGAGTTCCCCGACCACAAGGTCGCGATCGAGGTCGTCCTGAAGGACCTCGAGGCCAACGGCGTCAAGATCGAGGGCATTGGCCACCGTATCGTTCAGGGCGGCTGGTACTTTGGCGATTCCTCCCTCGTCGACGAGGACGTCCTCGCCAAGATCCGTGAGGTCGCCCCGCTGGCGCCGCTGCACAACAACCCCGAGGCCAACGTTATCGAGTTCTGCCTGGAACAGTATCCCGATCTGCCCAACGTTACGGTCTACGACACCGCTTTTCACTTCAACATGCCCGAGGTCGCCAAGACCTACGCCCTGCCCAAGGACGTCTGCGACAAGCTGCACATCCGTAAGTACGGCGCCCACGGCACCAGCTACCGTTATATCTCCAAGAAGGTCGCTGAGATGACCAACGGCGAGGCCCGCAAGGTCGTCGTGTGCCATATCGGCTCCGGCGCTTCCTTGTGCGCCATCGAGGACGGCAAGTGCATGGACACCACCATGGGCTTGACCCCGCTCGACGGCGTCATGATGGGCACCCGCTGCGGTTCCATCGACCCTGCTACCGTGTGCTACCTGCAGCGCGAGGG
>USBA01000220.1 GCA_900552735.1 uncultured Collinsella sp.
GGCAACAATTGCCAGCCTGAGCCAAAAAGCGATGCCGAGGCTCGTGTGTTTGAGCTTTTGCGTGCCTACGCGGGCGGTTTGGACCGTCGAGATATGGTCGAGCCCTGCGAGGCAGCCGACATTATGGCCGGTGCCCTGGCCGATAGCCTGCCGGCGTGCGCCCGCGCCGTATGCGTGCGCGGTACCACGTCGTTTACGCACGGTCTACTCGAGCTGCTGTCTGCCGTGGCGAACAATGGGGGAGAGGTCGTCGTGCTGCTTGCCCGCGAGCAGGCGGCGATGCGCGAGGAGCTTGCCACGGCATTTGATGCCCGCGGTGTGCTGTTTGAGATCGCGCCGCTGGGGGAGGACGCCGTCGCGTCTGATGTCGCTTGCGGGGCCGCCGCTCAGCCTGCCTTTATTGAGGTCGCCGGCCCCCATGCCCGTGCTCATGTCTATGCGGACGCCATCGATAAGTTGGTGAAAGCGCACAAGGAGTCCAAGGCCGATAAAGCTACTGCAACGCCCGCCGACCCCGTGCGCGTGCTCGTCGTTTCTGCCCGGGCACCCCAGCTGTTCGGCGAGCTCGCCGCCCGTTTGGCGGCGCGTCACATTGCGGCCGAGACGACTGAGTTCACGGCGTTTTCCCAGTCCATCGCGGGCAGGCAGTTTACGGCGCTCGCCAACCTGATCGAGCGTATGAAAGCCGCCGACGAAGGGGCAGCTTCTAAGACTGAGTGGTGGCCCGCTCCGGAGCTTACCGACTGGATTTACAGCCCGCTTTCGGGTGCCGACGCCGCCAGCGCGCGCACGTTCGACAAGAATATGCGACTGTCGCGCAGCAAGACCACTGCGGGCGTCAAGAGCCTGCTGCAGAGCGTGCAGGGCCAGGTGAGGGGCGCGCGTAAAGCGGCGAGCGACGAGAACTGGTTTAAGAACGTGCCGTGCGTGGTCTCGGACGTGTTCCAGGCGCTGTGGCGCGACAAGCCCGTGACGGCGCTCAAGGCCATGCTTGCCGTTGCCGAGGCGTTGCCCGATCGCGCTCTAGGCGGCCTTGACGGCCAGGCCCGTCGCCAGGCAGAGACGGCTTTGCTGCGCCATGCCATCGACATCCTTATGAACGATGCTCGCGCGCTCGACGTGTCGCAGGCCGCGACCGTGCCGGTTCTCGACGGCGTTCGAACCAAGGTGGACAAGCGCAGTACCGCCTACGATTACGAGACCTATGAGGTCGATCGCACACCACGAGCACAAGTGCGCTTCGCGTCGCTTGCCGATGCGTCGGTTCTTCGCCCTGGCAGCTACGATGCCGTGCTGTTTGCCGATGTCGACCTGGACAGCTATCCGCTTTCGCACGAAGAGGGCCCGCTTGCCACGTTGACAGCCGAGCTGCGCCGCGACGGCGTGTCTTTGGAGCCCGCTGCCCTGCTGCGCGTGCGCTTTGGCCGTGCGATGCAGGCGGCGAGCGGTCCGGTCGCGCTCGCCCGTGTGACGCACGATCGCCAGGCACGCGAGTGCTACCCGGCAGCCGTATGGACCGAGCTGTGGGCACATGCCGAGGCCGCTGGCGCTGCCAAGCCCATGCGCGTGGGCGAGGGCGATATCATCGCCGACTTTGATTCCGCGGCAGGTGAAGGCCTCAAGCGCGAGCGCGTGACCTGTGAAGCCCCTCAGCATCTGAGTGCCGAGGCCGTGCCGTATTTGGTCCTGCGCCGTCGCGATGGCGAGGGTGAGGACGCGCCGCTCGTGCCGCGTCTGACGTCCGCCTCGCAGATCGAGGCCTATTCGACCTGCCCGCTATGCTGGGTCGTCTCGTACCGCGTGAAGCCCCAGTCGATCGACGCGGGCTTTGGCAACATGGAAAAGGGCAACTTTGTCCACGACGTGCTGGAGCATCTGCATGCCCGTCTGCCCCAAGAGGGCATGGAGCGCGTGACGCCCGAGAATCTGCCGCGCGCACAGGAGCTGCTGCACGAGGTCTTTGACGAGACGTTGGCCGAGCACGCCGGCAAGCGCGGTACCGAGGGCCCGCTCGTGCCGCTCTCTCCGGTGGAGGAGCGCCAGGTGGCCGAGATCTTGCCGCAGCTGGAGGGTGTGCTTGCCTACGAGTCCGAGGCACTTGCCCCCTTTGCCCCGCGCTACCTGGAGTTCGCCTTCAACGAGCTCAAGGTCGAGTATGCCGGTTGGCCGCTTGGCGGGCGCATCGACCGCGTGGACGTGGACGCCGAGAATCGTGCCGTGGTGATCGACTACAAGCATCGTTCGGGCGTCGAGGAATATAAGCTCGCCGACCCCACGGTGTTCGACGAGAAGACGGGCGCGGCGCCCGCCGACGACCCGCGTTGGTTGCCGCCACATACCCAAACGCTCATCTACGCCCAGGCCATGCGCCGGGCGCTGGATTTGGACACCCGCGCGGCGCTCTACTTTTCGACCAAGGGCGGCAAGCCGGCGTTGCGCGGTGCCGCGAGCGCCGAGCTGCTCGAGGAAGAGCGCGGCGACGGTCGCATCCCGGGCCTTAAGAAAGGTTTCCCCGGCGAGGGTGGCAGCATGGACTTCGACGCCCTGCTCGATCGCGTTGAGGCCGGCATCGCCGAGCGCCTGCGCGAGCTCGAGGCAGGCAACGTTGCCGCCGTCGACCCGACGTCGGCTCAGGCCGCGCATGCGCGCTGCTCGTATAACCACGAAGGAACGTTTGTAAGGAGGGACGTGTAGACCATGGATCTTTCGACTTTGATGCCGCAACAGCTGCAGATTGTCAAAACGCTCGACCGTCCGCTGTTTGTCTCGGCGGGCGCCGGTTCGGGCAAGACCTTTACCCTCACGCGCCGCATCGTCTACGCGCTCTCGC
>USBA01000221.1 GCA_900552735.1 uncultured Collinsella sp.
GGAGGCCAGGGCGCCGCTGACCGGTGGACGGCACCGAGCCGTCATCGACTTGAAGAAGGGGGAGGCCTCGCGGCCTCTCCCTTTTTTGCGTTTGATTGAGAGTTGTAGTACAAGAATTCGCCTTCGTTTAGCTTGTCTTACTGTTTGGCTGTAATTTGAGTCCTTCTTTTGTATTTGCGCGATAATAACTCCCATTGGCGTTAGGGAGGACTTGATGTTTACCGTTTTTGTCTTGGGCAATATTGCTTCGGGTAAGTCGACTGCCTGCCGCTATCTCGAATCTCGTGGCGCCATGCTTATTGATTTGGATGAGCTTGCCAAATCGCTGTATGTGCCAGGCTCCGATATCGTCAATGCCCTCGCGGAAGAATTCGGTTGGGACATTCTGGACGGGGAGGGCGGCATTCGCCGCAATGTCCTCGCTGCTCGAGCTTTCGCTTCTCCTGATACAGTTGCGCGGCTCAATGGTATCGTTCATCCAGTTCTCATCGAACAACTGTCACTGAGGATTCTTGATCCGGTTTGCTGCACGGTTTCGTCCCCCCGTTATCCCTTTGCGGTTGTCGAGGTTTCTGCTCCGGCTGGTTTTGAGGACGCTTTTGGCCTTGCTGATGAAATTCTGGTTATCAGCGCTCCTTTAGCAGTTCGTCGCGAGCGTGCCGTTCATCGTGGTATGGAGCCCTCTGATTTTGATGCTCGCTCTGCATGCCAACCTGATGAGGCTTCGCTTTGCAATCTCGCTACGACGGTAATCGATAATGCGGCAGGCGATAATTCGCTCTTTGAACAACTGGACGCATGGCTTGCGCGCCATGGCTTCGGGGATGTAGCGGATAAGGAGGAGGCCGATGTCTAAGACACGTTTCTTTACGTGGTATCGCGTGGCGTCACTTGCCGTTGTGTTCGTCTTCGGCCTTATCTCCCTCGTGTATTCGTATGCTCCTGCTGCTTTCTTTAAGCCCCTGTATCCGATTGACTACGAGGTGTATGTAAAGCAATCCAGCATTTCGCATAACCTGGATCCGTATCTGGTGTGCGCTGTCATTAAGTCGGAATCGAATTGGGATCCCGAGGCCGAGTCGAGTCAGGGTGCTCAGGGATTGATGCAGCTGATGCCCGAGACTGCCCAGGATATGATCGCCAAGGGCCTTGTCGACGGTGGCGAGTATTTGGCCGACAACCTTAACGATCCGGCTACGAATATCGAGTTTGGCTGCGCATACCTCTCGTATCTTCTAACCTATTTCAACGGGTCGACGGACAGTGCCATTGCCGCCTATAACGCCGGCATGGGCAATGTCGACGGATGGGCGCAGCAGAGCACGTCGCTTCATAATGCAATCACCTTTCCCGAGACGCAGGCTTATCTGATTCGCGTCAATAATGCCTGGGTTCGATATAAGACCCTCTATCCCGACCAGTTCGTATAGGACTATGCCTGCCGCCTGCGTATACTGCAGATGTATGAGATAGGAGTATCCATGGCGGATTTTGAAGTTGAGCGTGTTGGCGGAGAGCTCAAACGTTTTGGCGTTGAGGGCTCTGATGTGCCGTTTAAGGTCGTGTCTCCCTATGAGCCTGCAGGTTCCCAGCCGAAGGCCATTGAGTCGCTTGTGCAGGGCGTGAGGGACGGAGACCGCTATCAGGTTTTGCTTGGCGTGACCGGTTCGGGCAAGACCTTTACCATGGCCAAGACCATCGAAGCTCTCGGTAAGCCAACGCTGGTCATGGCCCCCAACAAAACCCTCGCTGCCCAGCTTGCGAGCGAGCTCAAAGAATTCTTTCCCAACAACGCCGTGGTCTACTTCGTCTCGTACTACGACTACTATCAGCCCGAGGCATATGTACCGCAGAGTGATACGTATATCGAGAAAGACTCCTCGATTAACGAAGAGGTCGAGATGCTGCGCCATCAGGCGACCGCGTCACTGCTCTCTCGACGCGATGTGATTGTCGTCGCATCGGTCTCGTGTATCTATGGCATTGGCTCTCCTGAGGACTATGCGGGTCTGGCTCCAAACGTCGACAAGAAGGTGCCGCTCGAGCGCGATGACTTTATCCATGCACTTATCGACATTCAATATGACCGCAATGACTATGACCTGGCACGCGGCACGTTCCGCGTGCGCGGCGATGTTGTCGACGTGTATCCGCCTTATGCCGAGCATCCGTTGCGGTTTGAGTTCTTTGGCGACGAGGTCGAGCTGATTGCCGAGATCGATGAGGTCACCGGTGAGATGCTTCGTGAGTACGAGGCCATCCCCGTATGGCCGGCATCGCACTACGTGACCGAGAAGCCGAAGGTCAAGGCGGCTCTGAAATCGATCAGCGAAGAGTGCGAGAAGCGCGTGGCCGAGCTCAAGGCGACCGACAAGTTGCTCGAGGCCCAGCGCCTGCAGCAGCGTACCGATTATGATCTCGAGATGCTCGAGACCATGGGCTTTTGCAACGGCATCGAGAACTACTCGCGTCACCTGGACGGGCGCAAGCCGGGCGAGCCGCCGTTTACCCTGATCGATTACTTTCCCAAGGACATGCTCTGCATCATCGACGAGAGCCATGTGACGGTGCCACAGATCCGCGGTATGCACGAAGGCGACCGTTCGCGTAAGGTGACGCTGGTGGAGCATGGTTTTCGTCTGCCTTCGGCACTCGATAACCGCCCGCTTCGTTTTGATGAGTTTGAGGCGAGGATTCCCCAGTTCATCTACGTTTCGGCCACGCCGGGCGACTATGAGCTGCGGGTTAGCCAGAACGACGTTGAGCAGATTATTCGTCCGACCGGTCTGCTCGA
>USBA01000222.1 GCA_900552735.1 uncultured Collinsella sp.
ATGGTGTAAAGCTCGAGCGTATCGAGCATAAAGACGATATTCGTCTCGGTGGGGTGCTTACTCGTCGCCGAGATGCGCCCGGCACTCACAAGCGTTGCCGCCTCGGGGCACACCGAACGCGCCGCATCCATGCAAGCCGCAGGGTCGGTACCCGGCGGCGTTGCCAGCACGGCCCACGCAATGGACTCGTGACGCGGGTCGACCCACTCGATGGAACAGATGCGATCGGCATACGTGCGAAACAGATCGGGGTAGCTGGTGAGCATCGTCAGCAGCTCGCGCTCCCCTGCCAGGGACTTGCGCTCCAGATCGGTCAGAACCATCGGGATTGCGGAGGGCCCGGGATTCGGAGCGCCGTCAGCAGGTGCGACATCCATTCCGGCGGGAACATCGATCGGTGGCATGTCGTCGACGACCTCGACCGGCGCGGCCCCGTATGCCTCGAGCGGCACATAGTCGTACGGCTCTTCCTCGACCGGCGTGGACACCGGCGGCGTCGCCCCCGACGCCCAGGCGCCGCGAGACGTCCCCTGCGAACCAGACGCCCGACCGCCCGCGCTGCCCGCGCGCTCGGCCTGCGCCCGCTGGCGCTCGTAATTCTGCTCGCGACGACGCTCGGCGTCCTCACGCTTGGCAACATCGCGAAACACACGGCCTGAGCTCGAACGCACCGTCTCCAGATCCAAACCAAGCAGGTCGGCAATCTGGATAAAGTACGTATCGATCATGTAGCTATCGCGCAGCGGATAGATGAGTGTCAGTGCGTCCTCGAGCGCCTTGGCACGACCGCCCGGTGTGGTAATGTCGCTCGACTCCTGCAGTGAGCGGTACACAAAGTCCATGAGGGGCTCGGCGGCATCGATACGTGCCTGCAGTGCCTCGCCGCCATGCGCCGTGATGAACTCCATGGGGTCGTTGCCGTCGGGAAGCACCACGCAGCGCAGGTCCATCGAATCCTGCTCGATAAACTGAATCGCGCGGCGCGCGGCCTTTTGACCGGCGGCGTCGCCATCGAACATATATACGATGCGCTTGGCAAAGCGGGTGAGTGTCTTTACGTGATGTTCCGTCAGCGCCGTGCCCAGCGTGGCGACGACGTTTTTAATCCCCGCCTCCCAGCAGGCGATGCAGTCGGTATATCCCTCCACCACGATGGCGGTATCCTGCGCGACGATAAACTCCTTGGCCCAGTTAAAGCCGTAGAGGTTTCGCTTTTTATGGAACACGCTCGTCTCGGCGGTGTTGAGGTACTTAGGCTGGCCGTCGCCCATAATGCGCCCGCCAAAGGCGATGTTATGACCCTGCTCATCAAAGATGGGAAACATCACGCGGTCGTAAAAACGGTCGGCAAGCTGCCCGCGCCCACGGCTCACGGCCACGTTGGCGTCAATCATCTCCTGCGGGGTAAAACCCGCCTGCGACAGATGCGACACCAGCGTGTTGCGGCCCGGCGCAAATCCCAAACAGTAGCGGCGGCAGACATCGCCGCCCATACCGCGGCTGGCAAAGTACTCGCGCGGACGGCTGTCCTTACCGCGCATGAGCATGGTGTGGTAGAACTGGGCGGTCTCGGCGCACAGGTCATAGATGCGGGCGCGCTTGGTGCCGCGCTCGCGATAAGCACCGGTATCGTGCAGCTCAATACCGGCACGGTCGGCCAGGTAGCGAATCGACTCGGGAAAGCTCAGGTTCTCGCGCTTCATGATGTAGGTGAAGACGTCGCCGCCCTCGCCACAGCCAAAGCAGTGCCACACCTGCGTGGCGGGGATGATGTGAAACGACGGGGTCTTTTCGCCATGGAAGGGGCAGCAACCCCAAAACTCATGGCCGCGGGGCTTGAGCTCAACCGTTTCCTGCACGATGGCAACCAGATCGGACGCAGCGCGTACCTGGTCTTTTTCCTCATCGCTAATCACAGATGCTCACCCCCTGATCACCCAAATGATGACGGATATCGTCAATATTACCCTCGACGGTCGCGATAAGCTCGTCCAGCGAATCGAACACGCGCGACGGGCGCAGCCAGCGCGTAAACGCCAGCGACACCGAGGCGCCGTACAGGTCGCCCGCATACCCGATCAAGTTGGCCTCGAGATGCGCCGAGGCGGCATCGTCGGCATACGTCGGCGGCAGCCCCACGTTGACGGCAGCAGCCCACACGGTATCGTCGACAAGCACCAGGCCCTCGTAAACGCCATCGGCAGGCACCTGAATGCCCTCGGGCACCTGGATGTTTGCCGTGGGAAAACCCATGTCGGAACCCTGATGACGACCGCCGGTAACAATACCTCGCAGCATGTACGGGCGACCGAGCAGCTCGGCGGCAAGCTCAACATGTCCCTGGCGGAGCTCCTGACGAATACGGGTGGCGCAGATCGTCTGTCCATCGACGCACAGCAGCTCGTGGCCATAGACGTCAACGCCGCGCTCGGCTCCCCATGCCTGCATCTCGGCAACGCCCGAGGCGCCGCCGCGACCCAACCTAAAGTCGCTACCCACGCGAATCGATCGGATATCGACCACGCGCGACAGCAGCTTAAGAAAACCAACATGGTCGAGTGCCGCAACCTCAGGCGTAAAGGGAACGGCCACGACCGCATCGACCCCGGTGAGAGCCAGGGCATGCAGACGGTCGGCCGTCGTCATCAATTTTTGAGCGGGCGAAAGGCTCACCACCACGTCCGGGTCGGGATCAAAGGTGACCACAACCGCCTTGCAGCCGTGAGCATGCGCATCGCGAACGACCGCGTCGATCAGTTCGTGATGCCCCC
>USBA01000223.1 GCA_900552735.1 uncultured Collinsella sp.
TGAGCCAAGATTAATGTTGGATGATTTTTTGGGTAGCGGTGGGGAAGGGAGAGGTGTCTTTTTGGATAGCTAGCAGCGAGGCCTAATGCTTTTCCCGAGAAGTGAACGAGCTAAAACGGACCCCCGAAGCATCGACACTTTAGGAGTGCCGTTTCCTGCGGTTTCGACGCTGAAATCCTGCGATTTTGCCGCCGAAAAATGCGGATGTTTCAGGGGTTCAAAAACAGCCGTTCACTTCTCGGGAAAAGTATTAGACCTCGATAACGGGGGATGTGGTGCCGGTGCAAAACGGCGTCAAAGGTTGGTCGAGCAGGCGGTTTCTCCATTGATGTCCGCACGACATGTGACACTTACCCTGCCGCCCTGCTCTGCCGCGGTGGCATATACCCGAACAGCGACCCTCTAAGGAGTTCGATACCAATGAGCGACAACACCAAGCATCTCGCAAAGAAGTGCGTCAAGGACGCGGGGCCGTGCCTCGCGCTGTGCCTTGCCGGCGCAGCGGTCGCGCTGCTGGCTGTTCTGGGGCCGTTTGATGTGCTCCGAAGTGCCAGTTCTCTGCGCGTTTGCATGGCTCTTGCCGGCACCATGATGACCGGCGGCGTGCTCGATCTGATCTTTTGGGTGTTTGACCCGTTTGGATGGAAGAGCGAGGGGTAGGTCCCAAAGGATGGAAGGGCTGGAACGGTTGACTTAGTGATCGTGCAGAATGTGGGCTAGCGACTTACAGGGAAGTGGTGATCCGATGACGGTCTATGTGACGGGCGATATTCACGGCGGCCTCGACATGCAAAAGCTGCGCGATTGGAATCTTGGGGAAAGCCTGACGAGCGACGACTATCTCATCATTGCCGGCGACTTTGGCTTTCCGTGGGATTTCTCTGCCGAGGAATGCGCCGATATCGCCTGGCTGGAATCGCGTCCCTACACCGTGCTGTTTGTCGACGGCAACCACGAGCGCTTTGACCATTGGGCGGAGCGTCCCATGGAACTGTGGCACGGCGGACTGACGCAGCGCCTGTCGGACACCTCGCCCATACGGCGCCTGACGCGCGGCGAGGTTTTTGAGCTCGACGGCTCAACGGTCTTTACCATGGGCGGCGCCACGAGCGTGGACAAGGAATACCGCATTCCGTATTCCAGCTGGTGGCCGCAGGAGCTGCCGGACGAGCGCAACTTTGAGGAGGCGCGGGCAAAGCTCGACAGCGTGGGCTGGAAGGTCGACTACGTGATCACCCACACCTGCTCTACGCGCATGCTTTCGCCCACGCTTTATCCGGCACCCGGCTGGAATTACCCCGCCGTTGATCGGCTTACGGCATTTTTCGATGAGCTGGAAGACCGCTTGGATTACAAGCGCTGGTACTACGGGCATTTTCATCGGGATGCCAACCCTGCCGAGCGCCATACCGTGCTCTACGACTGCATCGTTCGCCTGGGCGACGAACTCCAGCCCTGGGATGTCGCGTAGGGGCGGGGTGGCTGGCTACTCGACCGTTACAGTGATGTTTTCCCGATGCGTACGGATAACATCCCAGCTAAAGTGCTCAACCAGCTGCTCGGCAGAGCGCGGCGTGGTGTCCGGTGCGATGCCTGTTTGTCCGGCGAGCCAGCCCAGCAGTGCCTCGGGCGTGCCAAAGCGGGTGCGGAGTTCGCCCAGGTCCAGATCGCGGTCGCGCTTGGAAAGGCGGCGGCCGTCCGGCGACATGAGCAGCGGAATGTGCGCGTAGTGCGGTGTGGGAAGTCCCAGCAGATGCTGCAGGTAGATTTGGCGGGGCGTGGAGCCCAGCAGATCGCATCCGCGCACGACCTCGGTGACGTCCATGGCAGCGTCGTCGACCACCACGGCTAGCTGGTAGGCAAACACGCCGTCGCTGCGGCGCACCAAAAAGTCACCGCACTCGGTGGCGAGTGCTTCGCATTGGGCTCCGTACGTGCGGTCCACGAATTCGATCACGTCGCTGGCGAGGTCGTCGACGGTGGGCACGCGCAGGCGCGTGGCCGGAGCACGCAGGGCACTGCGGCGGGTGATTTCTTCAGCAGAAAGACCTCTGCAGGCGCCGCGGTAGATGGGCGTGCCGTCGCTGGCGTGCGGCGCGCTCGCGGCGTGGAGCTCGGCGCGCGTGCAAAAACAGGGGTAGGTGAGGCCAGCGCCCTGCAGCTGGCGCAAGGCGCTCTCGTACAGGTCGAGGCGATCGTGCTGGTAGTAGGGGCCTTCGTCCCACTCAAGCCCTAGCCAGGCCAGGTCGTCAATCAGTTGAGCGGCAAGTTCCGGGCGCTTGCAGCGATCGTCCAGGTCCTCGATGCGCAGCACGATGCTGCCGCCCTGGCTGCGGGCCGAAAGCCACGAGCACAGGCAGCTGAACACGTTGCCCAGGTGCATACGGCCCGAGGGCGACGGGGCAAAACGGCCCACGACAGGCGCGGGGGTGGGGGCGAGCTTGCTGTTGGTCGCCGTCGACGTGGCCACGGCGGGTGTTGCTATGTTGCGTGCGTTGATATCCATGCGGACGAGTATAGCGCGGGGTGAGGTGAGGGGAGGTGTCGTCGATGCTCGCAAGTTGCCGATGCCGCGTGTTGTGCGCGGCGGGCACCGACTCAACACCTCGATTACCGCCCCAAGCTCAGCCCCTTCAATCCCTCAAACGACAGAAACCCCGGCAGCTCTTCGCAACTGCCGGGGTTTCCGCGGAAAAGGGGGACATGATCCTCGAGCGAATGGCAAAGGGGCAAACCGTTTTCGCTCAACTGCTTTATGCCCCTCGCT
>USBA01000224.1 GCA_900552735.1 uncultured Collinsella sp.
AGCGTCAATACGCATTTTGAGCGATACAACTGGTTGCGTATGGTCTCGCAGGATCTGGATTGGGAGCCGATTCGTCGGCAGCATCGCCGGATTCTCGAGGCCATTAAAAAGGGCGATACCGACACGACGAGCTATCTGGCCGAGACACACCTGCACCTGATGCCCGAGGAGCAGGGCCCGGTTATCGCCTTACATCCTGACTATTTTGAGCTGTCCAAAGACTCGGCCATCTAACTCGTTCCCTTCATTAGTTGCGGTGAAATAGGGATTGTTTTGCGGCTCTGATGGTGTAAGCAGTCCGTATTCCACCGCAAGTGCCGGGGCACATCGGGGCACGAAAACGCTGCGGCGCCGCTTGGAGGAAAAGACCGGAAGCAAGGGTCCATTCCTCCAGACGGTGCCGCAGCTGTTTTGATGGTTCGGCTTTTGTCGAAGTGTCTTAGTTGAGCGCGACTGCCAGCCGAGTAGGCAAAGCGGCTCGGGGGCGTGCCGCTTCCGTCACGTTCTATCAGCATACAAGACGGTTTTGGTTCTTGTTCGTGACGGAAACGGCGCGCTTCCGAGCCGCTTTAAAAGAAAGGGGGCGAGGTCTAGGGCACGCCCCCTTTCACGATAGAGAGCTAAACCTAGCCGCGGACCTTCTTGACGACGTCCATGGCCTCGCGGGCGATCTGCTCGACCTTGGAGAAGTCGCCGTCGGCAAACAGGGCCGGCTTGACCATCCAGGTGCCACCGCAGGCGATGATGGCGGAGGAGCTCAGGTACTCCTCGACGTTGGCGGTGCTCACGCCGCCGGTAGGCATAAAGCGGTGACCGACAAACGGAGCAGCGAGGGCCTTGATGGTGTTCAGGCCGCCGTACTGAGCCGCAGGGAAGAACTTGGTGACCTTGAGACCCAGGTTCTCGGCCGCGGTGACCTCGGAGGGGGTCACGGTGCCGGGCAGCACGGGCAGGTCGATGTCGATGCAGTGCTTCACGACGTCCTCGTTATAACCCGGGGAGACGATGAACTTGGCACCGGCGGCGCGAGCCTGCTCAACCTGCTCGACGGTCAGGACGGTGCCGGCGCCGACGCACATTTTGGGCTCGGCCTCGGCCATAGCGGCGATGCACTCGGCGGCGCAGGCGGTGCGGAAGGTGACCTCGGCGGACTTCATGCCAGCTGCCATAAGGGCGTGGGCGAGCGGAGCGGCGTCCTCGACCTTGTCGAGCACAACGACCGGCACGATGCCCAGGGACTCAAGCGTGGTGTAGAACTGATCGAACATGATGTTCCTTTCGATGTGTGGCGCGCATGGGCGCGTGATTGCCAAATATGCTGGTCAGGAGCCGATTTTGGATTGGTTATCGGAGGCACTGCTTGGGGTTCAAGCAATTCCAAAACCGGCTGCTCGACCAGTCGTGTAGGGAATGCCAGACAAAACCGGAATGGGACTGGTGGTTTTGCCCGGCCGGAGGAATCGGGGAGCGGGCCGCAGGGGTATGGGATTGGAAAGCTGCGGCCCGCGGAATGGAGACGGACTAGCGCGCGACGCGGGTGCCACCGTCGGCGGCGGATGCCACGGCTGCGATCTCGCCTGCGGTCACCAAGTTGGAATCGCCCTTGATGGTGAGCTTGAGGATCGAGGCTGCAATCGCGTAGTTGACGGCGTCCTGCGGGCCAAAGTCGTTGATGAGGGCATGGACCAAACCGGCGTTGAAAGCGTCGCCGGCGGCAACGCCCTCGAGCACGTGTACGTCGTGAGCAGGGGAGAACCAGTGCTCGCCACTCTCGGCGTCAAAGAGCATGCCCATCCAGATGGAGCGCTCGACGCAGGAGATGTTGCGGACGACCGAGGCGACCTTCTTGCAGCCGTACTCGGCGCAGATCTGGCGGGCCATCTCGACGTAGGTGTCGCGCTCCTCGATGCCGTGGGCAAGGGAGCCAGAGACGCAGGTCATGCCAAGGCCGGCAGGCGCATCCTCGTCGTTGGCGATGCAGATGTCGACGAGCGGAAGGAGTTCCTTCATGGTGGCCTGCGACTTCTCGGGCGACCACATCTTGCCGCGATAATTCACGTCGCACACGGTCGTGATGCCCTTGGCGCGGCAGGCGGTGAGGGCATCCTTGCAGGCGGCAGCCATCTCATCGGAGACGGCGGGGGTCACGCCGGAGAAATAGAAGACATCGATGCCCTTGAGGATCTCGTCCCAGTCAAAGACGTCGCGCTTGGCCATGTTGATGGCGGAATACTTGCGGTCGTAGACGCAGCCGTTGCCGCGCTGCGAGGCACCGACTTCAAACACATAGGAGCCGAGACGGTCGCCCTGACGCACGACGCGCGTGGTGTCGACGCCGTAGGCCTTCAGCGAACGCAGGGCGCACTCGCCCAGACGGTTGGCCGGGACAACGGAGACGTAAGCGGCCTTGTCGCCCTGGTAGGCCAGGGAAAGCGCAGTGTTGGCCTCGGCGCCGCCGTAGCGGACGTCAAACTCGGTTGCCTGCTCAATACGCAGGTGGTCTTTGGGCGAGAGTCTCATCATGATCTCGCCGAAGGTAAGAACCGTTTTACCCATGGGCGCGCAGCTCCTTTTACTCGTGCGTACACCTTTGATATGGCGTTGGGGGGCCCGCGGGCCCCACCCGGGGGGGGGGGGTTTGGGGGGGGGGGGGGGGGGGGTTAAAAAAATATTTTATTTTAAGTTGTTGTTGGGTTTTTTTTTTTTTTAAAAAAAAAGGGTTTTGGCAGA
>USBA01000225.1 GCA_900552735.1 uncultured Collinsella sp.
GTCGAGGCGCCCTTTTCCTTGGCGCGCACCTGAGCGGTATCGCCCACCGCAAACACGGAATTATTATTCTTGGGATTGATAAGCGATACGGCATAGATGTCCACCGCACCGGCCTGTTTGACCTTGCTGGAAGTGGTCTTGTTCACCGTGTTGACGCCAGCGTTGGCCTCGACCCTGATGTACTTGCCCTCAAGGTCGTCGCCCACCACGAGCGTAGCGCCCGTCTCGCCCTCGATCTTGGTAAATCCCGAGTACTGCGAGGTGGATGCGGACCACGTGTAGGTGACCTTGGCATCGGCGGGGGCTTGCTGATAATAGCTTATGTACGGAGTCGCCGTCAGGGTATCGCCTATGCTCGGCGTGTCGCTATTCAGCTTGACGCTGTTAAGCTCCATCTGACCGGCGCCCAGCACGGGACCGGGGATGTAATTAGCGTTGATGCCCGAGCCGTACGCAGCGGGACCATAGTAGTCCTTGCCGTCTGCCGTAACCTTGCAGATGAAGTACTTGCCCACCATAGCGTCGGTAACGGTGAGCGACTGCTCGTGGCCTACGACCTCGGTGTAGTCGGCGATGTTGCTGCTGGCCCTGGTCGTGCCGGCGAGCCAGGTGTAGGTCCAGGTGCCGGGATTGGTAACGGACTCAGTCGAAGTGCCGTACCAGTCGTCCTCGACCTCATCGTACATATTTGCCCAGAGCGTATCACCCGCATTGAGCGCGCCGGACTTCGTGGAATACGAGCTGTCTTTATCCTTGGCGTCCTGAATGAAGACCTTTGCCTCACCGGAAAGCGTTGTGGCGGATGCGGCGGCAACGGCGTTCTTCTGCTCCGAAGCAGCAGGCGCCGCCGCAGAGTTCTCGGACTCAGTTGCGTTGTCTGCGGCGGTGTCAGCACCATTCGCGGCACTCGCAGTTGCGCCCTGACCTGCGTCGGCGCCATCGGCAGCAGCGTCACTGGCACCCGCGCCGTCCTCCGCAGCAGCACCGTTCGCACCGGCATCGGCGGCAGCAGCGCTATCGTCGGCTGCCGCGCCCTCGCCGCCCGTCGTAGCCTGAGCCACGGCCTCGGCAATGCCCTCGGCGCCCTCGGCCCAAAGTTGCGCCGGCGTGGTGCCAAAAGCCATGGCAAAAGCCAGGAACGCCACCAGACCGCGCTTGGCTACGCCACGGGCAATCGCTCCATGACGACGCCACGAGGCGCGCTGGCACTCGTCCTCAAACATATCCATTTGTCTCCTACTGTCTGCACTGGGAGCATTGCCCAGCGGCTGCCCCACATCATCGCGCATATTGCGCTTGAGTACCCCCATCGGGGTCCCCCTTCCCTCCAGAGCCCAACGCGTACCGGCGGCATGCGCCGCGCCCGCGTGCAAGATGGGAGGCGATCCGACTTAACCTTACCGACCCGGGCGCGTCGTCCGATCTGCGACGCGAACATCCCGGGCCAAGAGGAATTACGGTTACTGGTACAGCCGGGGACTTGCACCCCGATTCTCCCAAACGCGCAGGAAAACCGCGCATTCGTGCGTCTCCGCACCACCATCTAGGCCATCTATTATTACCGTCAATAATGTATCACGCAAAAGGGCCTCGCACGCAGGCGAAGCCCAAGGTAAAAGCTATTGTTTGCGATAGGAAAATGCGGTGACGGTCGCAGCCTCTAGTGCTTGCCGCCGTGGCTGTTGAGCCAGATATTGCGGCCCAGCATAAGCGCCAGCACCAGCGCGCTCACGTAGCCCATAAAGCCAA
The DNA here is from genome assembly GCA_900552735.1 of uncultured Collinsella sp. Taxonomy (GTDB): domain Bacteria; phylum Actinomycetota; class Coriobacteriia; order Coriobacteriales; family Coriobacteriaceae; genus Collinsella. Next base: position 1,750 of record USBA01000225.1, read on the forward strand.
TGACCGGGATACCAAACACAACCGGCTCGATGCGTGCGTAGTACACCACCGACGAACCGATAAACAGACCGGCGATCACAATTGCCATCGACATACGGTCGATAATTCCGCCCAGCTGTCGCAGCGCCTTATCGCTGCTCATGATCTGCGTGTTCACCTTAAGCTGACCGCGCGTGAGCATACGCGAAGCCAGCCCCAGGTACTCAGCCGCCTCGAGTGAACCCTTCGCCGCGCGATAGCTGCTCGCGGCAAGATCGCGCCCCATGTCGCGCACGCGCGCATAGGTGCTTTTCTCGTTTTTAATGTGCGTTTGGATGATCTGAATCATGTTGACGTTGGGCATGTACTCGGTCAACAAACCCTCGAGCGTCACCATGCCGCGGGCGAACATCGTCACCACGCTCGGCAGCTCAACATCATTCTTACGCGCGAGGTTTAACAGCGAGGTCAAAAACTCGCCGATATCCAGATCCTTCAGGTCAAGGCCCGCAAAGTCAGCCACGATAAAGTCCAAATCGGACAAAAAGGCCGAATGATCGAGCTCAGCCGAGTCGCCACGCGTCACGGCGAAGCGCATGAGCGAATCCTTGAGCTTGGGCACGTCACCCTCGGCCACGGCGAAAATCATGTCCTTAACGATGCCACGATCGTGACTCGACATGCGTCCGACCATGCCCAAGTCGATAAAGTAAACGATGCCGTCCTTGAGGATGATGTTTCCCGCATGCGGGTCGGGATGGAAAAAGCCGTCATCGAGCACCTGCGTCGAGTAGTCCTCGACAATCGCGGCACCGATCTTTTCCAAGTCATAGCCCTCGGCCACCAAGCGTTCAGGATCGGCGATCGAAATGCCGTCGACGTAATCCATAACCACCACGTGCTCGGTGCACAGGTCCAGATAGGATTTAGGGCACGTCACGCCATGAACGCTCTTATGGAACTCATAGAAGTCATTGAGGTTTTTGGCCTC
>USBA01000226.1 GCA_900552735.1 uncultured Collinsella sp.
CGCGTCGTGCGCGTGGTACGGCGCTTGGGCTTGGTGACCTCCTCGCCGTCAGCGGCAGACTTGGCCGTGCGGCGCGTGCGCTTGGGCTTTGCCGGAGCAGCCTCCTCACCAGTTGCAGGCACGGCCTTCTCAGCCGCTGAAGGCGTAGGCGTCGAAGCAGCCTTAGGCGTCTCAGGAGCCGAGGCTTGCGCGGGCGCCGCGACCTGGTCCGACGCAACCGGTGCAGCGGGAGCGGCTTGCGTCGTCGTTATTTCGTTTTCTTGCTGTTGATCAGACACAGTGTTTGCTCAACTTTCTTTTCAAGCCCTGTGATCACATGCTCCCTGCATAAACCTTCAGGGCGGCTAAACAGTCTAGCTCCGTCAAATACCGACGGACATCATTGATCTGTATAGAGATGATTGCGTTATATACGCAGCGTTAGTGTAACACAACCGCAACCACCTGCAACTTAGTCATCGGGGACGTTCTTAAACGACTAGTCAAAAGGGATGCTCTTTACAAAGTTCCGGCGTACACCATCGCCACATCATAAGCTGCGGTGAAATAGTCCCCAAATCCCAGCCGGCACCTCTCAAGCAGGAACCATTCCACCGCAACTCATAAGAAGAAGGCAGATCAAGCCTCAAGCATCGAGAAAACGGAACAGCTAAGGGACAAGGGCATCGGCCCCAAGATCGATGTGCCACGAATCGCGCCCATCTGCTACGTTTGCCCCCGCACCCCTGACCATACTCACTATTTTTCGAAAGTCGCAGACCTGCTACCTGCGGTTTTAATATTGCGATTTTCGGCGTGGTTCGGGGTACGCACTTAAACGTAGTAGATGCCCCCGATTCTTGGCAGAAGGTATCCCACCGCTCCTCCACGGGACAAAAATGATCCGTTTTCCTCCGTCCCCTAGGGTCATTTTCAAAACTATGGCTGTTTACTACGATGAATCGCTCAACCACGACCACGCCAAAAACCGAAAAAATAAAACCCCAGCTAGATGGCTTGCACTTTTCGGTGAAAAGCCCGTGTGATTGGAATCCCTCGATTCATCGTAGTAAACCGGTATAGTTGCGATTTGGTAGCATTTTCCAGCAAGCCAAATTGTCTCGCTAAACGCAAAAAGCCCGACCTCCGCATGGGAGATCGGGCTTTCGAGGCTCAGTCAAACCGAACCAACGCAGTCAAACGACCAGCGCTTACATCTGCTCGGGGGCAGAAACGCCAACGAGGGTGAGCACCAGGGCGAGCGTCACGCGGACGGCGTCGCAAGCGGCCAAACGGGCGCGCGAGAGCTCAGGGTCGACGGGACGGCCATCGCTCGGACGGACCTGGCAGGCGGCGTAGAAGCTGTGGAAGTCGCCAGCGAGCTCCTCGGCAAAGTGCGTCAGGCGGAACGGGGCGCGATCGCGAGCACAGCTACCGATGAGGTCGGTGAGCTCGTTGAGCTTACGCGAAAGGGCAAGCTCGGTCGGGTCGGTCAGCAGCGAGTAATCGACGTTCTCGCCAATAGCCTTCTCGGCGACGGCCTTCATGCCCATCTCGGCGGCCTGCTCGGCGGTAACGTCTGCGGCACGACGCAGGATGGAGCACACGCGAGCGTGAGCGTACTGCACGTAGTACACCGGGTTGGAGTTGTCGCGCTTCTTGACGGCCTCAATGTCGAAGTCGACCATCTGGTTGGAGCTCTTGGAGATGAGCGTGTAGCGGGCGGCGTCAGAGCCGACCTCGTCGACGAGTTCCTGCAGGGTCACCATGGTGCCCTTGCGCTTGGACATACGGACGGGCTTGCCGTTGCGCAGCAGGTTGACGAGCTGGCCCAGCAGAACCTCAAACTTGCCGGGATAGCCAAGAGCGTCACAGACGCAGCGGACGCGCTCGATGTAGCCGTGGTGGTCGGCGCCCCAGATGTCGATGACGTGGTCGACGCGCTGGAACTTATCCCAGTGATAGGCAACGTCGGAGGCGAAGTAGGTGTACTCGCCATCGGACTTGATCAGGACGCGGTCCTTGTCGTCGCCCAGGTCGGTGGAGCGGAACCACAGGGCACCGTCCTTGGTGTAGAGGTAGCCCATCTTGTCGAGCTTCTCAAAAGCGCGGTCGACGGCGGAGGTGCCGGCGGTCTCGCCCTCGGTGTCCTTCACGTACAGAGAGCGCTCGGAGAACCAACGATCGAAGTCGCAGTTAACGGCGTGGCAAAGGTCGCGCATGTTGTCGACCATCTTTACGTAGCCGCGCTCGCGGAAGCTCTCCATGCGCTCCTGCGGATCGGCGTTGACCCACTTATCGCCGTCGGTGCGCCAGAACTCGGCGGCCTCGTCGATGATGTAGTCGCCGCCGTAGGAGTCCTTGCCCAGAGTCTCGGCAAAGTTGTCCTGATACGGATGGGTCTCGGGATGCTCGTCGCTCTCGTCGGCAACAAAGGCGTCGCGGTCGGCGATCAGAAGCTTGTGAGCCTCGTCGATATCCACGCCCTGCTTGGCGATGATGTCGGCAAGCTGCATATAGCGCGTGCTGATGGAGTTACCGAAGGTGTTCATCTGAGAGCCGTGGTCGTTGATGTAGAACTCACGCTGGATGTCGTAACCGGCGTGGTCCATCACACGACAAAGGGAGTCGCCCAGAGCGGCCCAGCGACCATGACCGATGTGCATGGGGCCGACGGGGTTAGCGGAGACGAACTCGACCTGGG
>USBA01000227.1 GCA_900552735.1 uncultured Collinsella sp.
TGACAGCAGCAATAACAATGCAGCCGACAACAGCCCAAATGCGCAGCGTCAGAATGCGGGTGTCGCGCAGTACGCGATCGGTTTGTTGGGGGTGCTCACTCATGAACGAATCATCACTCCGTCGGGGTCGATCTTGTCCTGAATCTTCTTAAGCGTGCGGCGCAGCAGACGCGAAACCTGCACCTGGGAAATACCAAGCTTCTTGGCGATCTCGATCTGGGTCATGCCCTTCACAAAGCGCAGCTCGATCACCTCGCGCTCGCGCGGCGAGAAATCACGGATGGCCTCCTCGATCACCAAGCGGTCATCGGTAAAGTCGAGCTCGCTGTCGTCGTCGGCGTAACGGTCGAGAATCGAGGGGGCATCGTCGGAATCGGACGCACCAGGAGCCTCGATGGGCACCGAGGTATAGGCCGAAGACGATTCCATAGCCTCGAGGACCTCATCGACAGTCACATCTAGATACTCAGCGATCTCCTCAACCTTGGGCGAACGCTGCAGCTCGTTGGTGAGCTTATCGGTAGCCTGGTTGACCTTGGCCGAGAGCTCCTGCAAGCGACGGGGCACGCGCACGCTCCAGCCCTTGTCGCGGAAATGGCGTTTGATCTCGCCCAGGATAGTGGGTGTTGCAAACGTCGTGAACTCGAGCCCGCGCTCGGGGTCAAAGCGGTCGATAGCCTTGAGCAAACCCAGATAGCCGACCTGCATGAGGTCGTCGAGTGGCTCACCGCGGTTCTTAAATTTGTTGGCAAGAAACCTTACCAGGTTCATATGGGACATGACGAGCTGCTCGCGTGCGTCCGGATCACCGGTCTCTTTGTAGCGACGAAACAGCTCGCGGGTTTTCTCCTTGTCCCAAGCGGTCTTACCGCTCCGGGAACGTTCGGTCATATTAGATATCCGCCTTGAGGTCGAGGGAAAGCGTCAGGGGCGCCGCGGTCTTTTCGTAGGAATCGCACACGCTTGCCAGAATGAGCTCGGCATACACGGCAGCCTGATCATCCTCATCGACAGTCGCCTGGTCACCAAAGGTAAAGGTCATGCCCACGTGCGATTCGTCGACGTCGAATTTGATCGAAATGTCGTCAGAATCAACGGCCGTGCAGCCAAAGATGAAGGCCTCCTCGGCAGCCATACGGATGTCCTCGATACGATCGACGGACATAGAGCACAGCGCACCGACATTTGCCGCCGTCATGCGCACAAGGCGCGCGAGACGCGGATCACCGGCAACGCTCAGCGTAATGGGGCAGGTTGCTTCGCTACTCATCGCAAGACTCCTCGGAGGTCTCGGCGGGCGTATAGGTGTAATACTGAGCAGGCTTGGCTGCGGGCTTCTGCGCATCATCGTCACCAGCAGCGGCATCGTCCCCGGCTTCGTCAATCAGGACACGCTCGGTCGGCTGCTCGGCTTCGGCGACAGCGGAAAGCGTGCGCTCGGCGTCGGCCGCGGGAGCCTTCACCTTGTTAAAGAGTTTCTGCACGGCACCAGCAGCAGAATCAGTCACGCTCGATACGGCATTGCTGGCCTCGGCCACGCTGCCCGTAACCTCGGAAATGTCGCGAACCACAGCTTCGACCTCTACGAGATTGGAGGTAAGGGCGTCGACGGCGGTCTTGCTCGACTTGAGGAGCGGCTCAACCTGAGCCAACGCGGGGGTGAGCTCATCGACAGCGCCATCGAGCTTTGCTACCACCGGCTGTGCCTCGGCGATGGTGTTGTTAAGGTCGCTCACGGTCTTATCGACCGAATCAACGACGGTGCGGGTCTTTCGCAGCGTGAGCGCGAGCTCGATAACAGCCCACACACCGGCAACGGCGAGCAGCAGCAGGGCGATTTGAATGGGACTCATACAAGCCTCCCGAAGGAATCGAAATACAGACGCTGTTCATGGTACCCCAAAGAAGGGGAAAGATACCCAAAGGGAATGTGCGAGGTCCCAAGGACCTACTTGGGCGCTCTGCCGCTACGGTCCCGCTCGCTTTGCTCTACGCGCCACTCTTCCCAGCCGCGGCCGGCAGGCTGCCAAAACGCACCGCGCTCCAACCCCTCGGGCAAATAACGCTGATCGACCCAGCCTTCGGGATAATCATGCGGATACTTATACACACCGTATTCGTCGCTGCCCGGGCGATGACGATCGCGCAGATAACTCGGCACCTCGCGCAGCCCACTTGAATGGATATCGGCCAACGCCGCATCGATCGAAGCCTCGCACGCGTTGGATTTAGGCGCCAAGCACACATAGAGAGCAGCCTGAGCCAGATTAATACGGCACTCGGGATAGCCAATGACCTCGGCAGACTTAAACGCGGCATGTGCCACCAAAAGCGCCTGTGGGTCGGCGTTGCCAACATCCTCAGAAGCGTGAATCATAATACGGCGAGCGATAAACTTAGGATCCTCCCCCGCATCGATCATGCGCGCGAGCCAATAGATCGTGGCATCGGGGTCACTACCGCGCATAGACTTAATAAACGCACTGATGATGTCGTAGTGCATGTCACCGTTTTTGTCGTACGAAAAGCCACGGCGCGGATTGGCAATCTTCACGTCGTCAACAGTGATGGGATAGCGCTCCCCCGCCGCCGGCGCGGGCGTTCCCTCGGTATCGGGGCGCGTGACGGCAATCTCGCTCGCAAGCTCAA
>USBA01000228.1 GCA_900552735.1 uncultured Collinsella sp.
ATCACCAGGCGCTCAATGCGGTCGACGTAGGCCGGCTCCCATGCCGGGTCGTCGGTGACCAGGGCGATATTGCCGATATTCTCGAAGCCGTGGCTCTCCATATCGGTCTCGGCGACCAGCATGATGCCATACTCGTCGCACAGCTCGTAAAAGCGCGGGTCGTTGGCGTAGTGGGACGTGCGCACCGCGTTGATGTTGTGCTGCTTCATGAGCTCCAGGTCGCGGCGCATGCGATCGAGGCCCACGGCGCGGCCCTTGTGATCGTCGTGATCGTGGCGGTTGACGCCATGCATCTTAAAGTAGGTGCCGTTGAGGTAGATATGATTGCCCTCGACCGTCACCTCGGCAAGGCCCTGGCGATGCGGGACGTACTCGCTGACCTGGTCACCGTCGTAGACCTCAAACGTAAGGTCATAGAGGAAGGGGTCCTCGGGATTCCAGAAGTGGGCATCGGCAACGCTGCACTCGGCATGGCCGTCGACGCACTCGCCCGTAGCCACCACGTTCTCGCCATCGCTGAGCGTAAACACAACGCGGGAAGCGCCCTCGGCAACCGTATCGAGCGTGATCAAAGCGGTATCGCCCTCGCGGTGCGTGCGGAACCTAAAGTCGACCAGGTGCGCGGCGGGACGCCGCATAAGGTACACATCGCGGAAGATGCCCGAGGCCCACCACATATCCTGATCCTCGATATAGCTGCCATCGCTGTACTGCAAGACCTTGACCGCAAACAGGTTATCGCCCTCGACGAGCGCGTCGGTCACGTCGAACTCGGCAGACAGGCGCGAGCCCTTGGTCATGCCGATAAACTTGCCGTTGACGTACAGCTCGCCATAGCTCTCGATGCCGTCAAAGCGAATGATCTCGCGAGCGCCGGCAGGCACGGCGGGAAGATTGACGATGCGCTGGTACACGCCCGTGGGATCGTCAGAGGGAACGAACGGCTGATCCACCGGGAACGGGAAACCCTCGTCGGTGTAGGCAAGGTTGCCATAGCCGTCTACCTGCCACAGGTGCGGAACCTCCACGTGATCCCACTCGGGCTCGCACGTGGAAAGCTCCTCGTTAGAGACGGCAGCAGGCCCCTCAAAGAGGCGGAACTGCCACGAGCCGGACAGCTGGACAAACCCGCGCGACAGCTCGCGGCTGTACGTAGCGGCGAGATCGGCGGTCTCGTAACCCATGAAGTACGCATGGGGTGCCAGGCGGTTCCTGTGGGTGAGCGCTTGGTTTTCCCAATCGTTAATGGCGTCCATGGTGATGCTCCTTCGTCATCGTAGTGATTCTTGTGCAACCGGTTGTCCTTATCTTATGGGCGATGCAAAATACTGTGCAACCGGTTGTCCGCTGAACGGTCGATTTTGCCGGATTAACGGTGCAACCGGTTGTACAACCGCGACACTTATGTCACCCTGAGTATCGAAACTCAGCGCAAAACAGCATTCCCAGGCAGCAGACAACGGCCGCGCCCATCTATACCCCGCCCTTGCAAGCCATGTTCAACAGCAGCTTGAATGTGAAATGCCACCAGTGGCCGGATACCATGAACGCTGTTCAGGCGCACTATAGTAAGCTGTATCCGCACCAGCCCGTATCAGCGACAACATCGACCGCATTTTCCAGGAGACGCCATGACCCAACCAGTTCGCACCGCACCTACGCTTGCCGAGGTTGCCGCAGCTGCCGGCGTGTCGCGCTCCACGGCATCGCGCGCCCTCAACGATTCGCCCCGCATTAGCGAGGAAACCAAAAAGCGCGTCCGCACGGCGGCCAAGGAAGTCAATTTTGTCCCCAACGCTCGTGGCCGAGCGCTCGCTGTCGGGCGCACGGAAATCATCGCCGTGCTCGTGACCGAGCCCCTAAGTGAACTCTTCAGCGACCCCACCTATAGCGAGTTTTTGAGCGGCATTACCGAGGAACTGTCGGAGTCGTCCTATCTGCCCGTTATCTTGCAGGCGTCTTCTACGCATGAGCGCAACCGCGCACGCGAGCACTTTGAGCGCCGCTCGTTCGACGCCGTGATCGACGTCTCCCCCTACAAGGGCAGCGAGCTGCTCGAGGTGCTGCGCGATCTGGGCGTACCCACCGTGTTGTGCGGCCAGCTCGAGGGCCACCCCTATCGCGATGTGTTCTCGACGGTCTACTCTGACGACGAAGAGGGCGGACACTTTGCGGCACTCGCCATGAAGGAACGCGGGCGCAAAGATATCGTCGCCGTGTTGGGACCGCAAGACAACCCCGCTGTTGTCGACCGCCTGCGCGGCTACCGTGCCGTCTTGGGCAAAGACCTCCCAGACGCAAACGTTATCTATACCGGCTGGAACAACGGAGACGGCTATCAGGCCATGCACCAGATCCTCGCGCGCGAGATTGCTTTCGATGGCGTGCTCTGCGGATCGGACCGTATCGCGGCTGGCGTCATCACCGCACTCAACGAGGCAGGCCTATCCGTTCCTGCGGACGTTTCTGTCGTCGGCTTCGACGATCACGAGATTGCGACGCGCTGCGTCCCCGCACTCACGACCGTCCGCCAGCCCCTGCGCGAAGAAGGCCACATGGCCGCCAACATTGCGCTCGACATGATCAAGGGTGC
>USBA01000229.1 GCA_900552735.1 uncultured Collinsella sp.
CCATTTCCCGATGTCCAAGAAATGGGAGGCAGTTCACTGTCCCCTTTGTGGTGGTTTTGGGTTAGAGCTAGAGGGTGTGGCCGTAAGCGTCGGCGGCCTTGATGGCGGCGGCGAACTTCTCGTCGGTGAAGGGCTCAGGGTTGCCCTGCTTCCACTCGTTGGTGGCATGCGCGTACTCGCACAGGGCTGGGATATCGGACTCGGAAAGCCCGACCTGCTCAAGCGTCACGGGCAGCCCCATCTGCTTGTTAAAGGCAGCGTAGCGCTCAAGGTTCTCGGTGTCTCCCGTATAGGCAAACAGCACCAGCACGCCCAGGCTCACGACCTCGCCATGCAGGTAGGAGCCCTCGCGCGGAATGCTGCATGTGGCGTTGTAGAACGCATGCGCCACGCTCGAGTTGTAGTAGTAATCGTTTTGGTTGGTCAGGTTGGAGACATAGCCCGTGTTGACCACGATATCGAGCGCGATCTGCTTGACGGCCTCGCTCGACAGGTTCTGCCGCACGTCCTCAAGACCCTGGACACCATAGGTAAACAGCGGCTCGGAGCAGGTGTGGGCGAGTGCCAGGCCAAGGCCTGCCGTGTGCTCCAAGTTGCCGGCGCTCGTGGCGTATTCGACCTCAGGCTGCTTAGACAGGGCATCGCCCACGCCGGCCCAGAAGTACTCCGCCGGAGCTTCGGCGATGATCTTGGGGTTGATGAAGATGTGCGCGGGGCGGTTGGGGTACGAATAGCCCTCGAGCGAGCCGTCGTCATTGTAGACAACGGCAATGGCGGTCGCGGCGGAGCAGTTGGAACAGATCGTCGGGACCGTGAAGACGATCTTCTTGAGCTCGATGGCCGCCGTCTTCACGGTATCAAGCGCCTTGCCGCCGCCACAGGCAATGAGCACGTCGGCTTCCTGGCAGGCAGGGGAGTTCACGACCTTGGCGATATTGGCACGCGTACTGTTGGTACCGTAGACGCGCGTCTCCAGAATCTCGACGTCGGTACCTGCCAGCGCAGCTTCGATACCGGGAAGTACTGCGGCCAGTGCCCGCTTGCCACCGATGATCGCGACCTTTGTCGCGCCGTACTCCGCCAGTGCGGCGGGCAGCTCGTCAAAGCAATCCTCGCCAACGGTGTAGTCGCTCATTCCAATCGTGCGCATAGCAACCTTCTTTCGTTCGATAGAGTGCTTTCAGGTATTTTGCTCCTAGAGCAGGGCTGTAATAGCGAGAAATTTCGAACGTATAAAACCAGTGTTGAGGGTTTTTCGCCGGCGCGGAACGTGCTAGCATACACCGCATAAGCGTTGATGGGGACGAGTAGTCGGCCGTCCGCATGCTACAGAGAGCGGGGAGCGCTGAGAGCCCGTGCATGCGACCGATGAAAATCACCCCGGAGCTGCGGTCCCAACGGACGAGCCGCATAGGCACGTCTTAGTAGACATCGCCGAGATGGTCGTCGATACAGGCCAGCCGAGTAACGGATGCGAGCGCGCGAATACGCGGGCGAGGGCATCTAAGCTGGGTGGTTAAGCGAAGAGCTTTTGCGGGCGCACAGCCCGTTTTGTGGCGCTTCGTCCCAGCTTGCAGGGACGGGCGCTTTTTTGGTGCCCAGAGGGCGTGCGCGCCCACGACATGAAAGGGGTACCGTGGCAAACGAGTACAAGCAGACGATGAATCTGCCCAAGACCGGTTTTCCCATGCGTGCCGGTCTTTCCAAGTCCGAGCCCAAGCGACTCAAGGACTGGCAGGACAACAAGGTCTACGAGCAGGTTCTGAAGAAGAACGAGGGTCACAAGAAGTTCGTGCTGCACGACGGCCCTCCGTACGCCAACGGTCCGATCCACATCGGCCACGCCATGAACAAGATCTCCAAGGACATGATCAACCGTTACTGGATGATGCAGGGCTATGAGGTTCCCTATGTCCCCGGTTGGGACTGCCACGGCCAGCCGATCGAGCATAAGGTCGAGGAGAAGCTCGGCACCGAGAAGTTCAACCAGACCCCCACGGCCAAGATCCGTGAGCTCTGCAACGAGTTCGCTGTCGAGAACATCGAGCTTCAGAAGGCCGGTTTCCGTCGTCTGGGCGTGCTCGGCGACTGGGACAACCCCTATCTGACGCTCTATCACCAGCATGATGCCGCCGACATCGAGGTCTTCAAGGCCATGTTCGATAAGGGCATGATCTATCGCGGCCATAAGCCCGTCCACTGGTGCAAGCACTGCCACACCGCACTCGCCGAGGCCGAGATTGAGTACTCCGACGAGACGAGCCCGTCCATCTTCGTGCGCTTCGAGATGACCTCCAAGCCCGCCGGCCTCGAGAACTTCGACGGCCCGGTTGACTTCATCATCTGGACGACCACGCCGTCGACCATCCCCTCCGACCAGGCAGTTTCCCTCAAGCCCGGCGCCGCCTATGTCGCCGTTGAGCACGAGGGTCGTGCCGAGGTCATGCTCGAGGACCTGGCTCCCAAGTGCTGCGAGGAGTTTGGTTGGGAGTACACCCCGGTCCAGATCGACGGCGCCGATTATGTAGTCGATGCCGAGGTTTTCTATCATCTGCACTACAAGCAGCCC
>USBA01000230.1 GCA_900552735.1 uncultured Collinsella sp.
ATGGGGCCGTTCTGATAACCCTGGATATCGTTCATAATATCGTCCTCTCAAAAGCGCCGCGACAGCGCCGTAGGTGACAAGATTCCTGCCATTGTACCCGAATGCCGCGCGCTCTTACCTGCGGCGCCCGCTCTCGAGCGTACGGTCGAATGCCCACACCCACCAACGCATCAGATGGGCCTGCGAGCCATCCGGTCGCTCGCGCGCCTGTTCTTCCAGATACAGTTCGGTCGCATGCCCACCAAAACGAACCTTATAGGTTGCCGTACGAATGCCGTGAACCGTTAGGCCAAAACCGGTGGATGAGACAATCTCGTCGATCGTAAAACAGCGACCGTCGACCCAGCAGACGGTAACCGGCACGACTTGTCCGCCCGCGAGGATGCGGGCCACGACGTCCACATACTGCTTGTGCACGCGTCGAGTTTTACCATCTGTCTGTCGATATTCCATGCCTCCTATTATCGAACGCATGTTTGCATATTGTAAAGCGAACAGGCTGTGGTTTTGGGATGTTGGGGCGCGCGCCCGTGTCCTCATGGCGTGCTAGCAAAAAGAACACCCGCGGTCAACAGGGCAAATATTCAATGTTAGTGCCAAAAAATTCACTTCTCCCGTCAGAACTCGGTAAAGAAACCCGCAGGAGGTGATACGATTTATCATGTTTTTGTAACGTGCCTGCAAACTTCGAGAAAGCCCATATATGGACGTAACGTTCTCAACCTTCCTCGGCCAAATTGTGTCGAACCCAGTCCTTGCCGTCACCGTGATCCTCGCGCTCGGCGCCATCTTCGTCAATGGATGGACCGACGCGCCCAACGCCATCGCGACCTGTGTCACCACGCGCTGCATGCCCGCCCGCGCCGCCATTCTCATGAGCGCCGCATTCAACTTCCTCGGCGTGCTCATCATGACGCACTTTAACGCGAGCGTCGCCAACACCATCTCACATATCGTCGACTTTGGCGGAAACAGCACCATGGCGCTCGCGTGCCTCTGCGCAGCACTGTTCTCCATCGTCGTCTACGGCGCCACAGCGTCGCGTTTTGGCATCCCCACCTCGCAAAGCCACAGCCTTATCGCCGGCCTGACCGGTGCCGCTATCGCCCTCGGCGGCGCGAGCAGCGTCAACGTCCACGAGTGGATGAAGGTCATCTACGGCCTGGCGCTCTCCATCGGCCTGGGCTTTGTCATGGGCTGGGTCCTGTGCAAGCTCGTCTCGATTCTTTTCGCCGCCGCCAACAGGCGGCGTGCCAATGTCTTCTTTAAATATGCTCAGATCGCAAGTGCCGCGGCCATGAGCTTTATGCACGGCGCGCAAGATGGACAAAAGTTTATCGGCGTGCTCTTTTTAGGTGTCGCCTTTGCCAGCGGACAGACGAGCGTCGGCGACGCCGGCATCCCCATCTGGATCATGCTGCTGTGCTCGGCCACCATGGGCATCGGCACCAGCGTGGGCGGTGAGCGCATCATCAAGTCTGTCGGTCAGAGCATGGTCAAGCTCGAAAAGTACCAGGGCTTCTCCGCCGACCTCGCGGGCGCCGCAAACCTGCTGCTTGCCACGCTCACCGGCATCCCCGTGTCCTCCACGCACATCAAGACCTGCGCCATTATGGGTGTCGGTGCCGTCAAGCGCCTCTCGGCAATCAACTTCGGTGTCGTCAAGGACATGATGTTCACCTGGTTCTTCACCTTCCCCGCCTGCGGACTTATCAGCTTTGTCATGGCCAAGCTGTTCATGATGTTCATCTAGTCAAACCGAACGTCCATCCGGACCGCAATACCTCGCCCACCCGTCTTCGCCTCGAAAGGACCCACTCATGGCAAAGAAACCCGATTCGTTCTACTTTGACAACTACGTCGCCTGCGCCGACCTTGCTGTCCAGGCCGCAGAGTTGCTCATCAAGATTTTTGAGAACTTTGATCCCGCGCAGATCCACGGCATGCTCGAAGAGATGCATGCGATTGAGCATGCGGCCGACAAGAAGCACCATGAGCTCGAGGATGCCCTGCTCACTGCCTTTATCACCCCGCTTGAGCGCGAGGATCTGGACCTGATGAGCTGCTCGCTCGACACTGTGCTTGACCGTATCGAGGGCGTCGTGCAGCGCGTCTACTTCACCAACATCCAGAGCATCCACCCCGATGCCATTGTCATCGCCCACAAGGTGACCGACGCCTGCCGAGCCATGAAGGACCTTATGGTCGAGCTGCCTAATTACCGCAAGTCCAAGACCCTGCGCGAGCTGGTCATCCAGATCAACACCATTGAGTCCGAGGCCGATGAACTCTACATCAACGCCATGCGCAACCTGCACGTCAATGGCAAGGACCCGCTCGAGGTCATCGCCTGGCGTGACGTCTACGCTTTCCTGGAGTACTGCGCCGACTGCTGCGAGAATGTGGCCGATGTCGTGGATTCGATTGTCATGAAGAACAGTTAATTGGGGGTACGTGTCCCGGCGGTCGCGGGGGGGGGGGCCGCCCGCAGGCACTAAAAAAAAAACCAAAAGAACAGCAAGAACACCCAAAAAAAAAAAGTAATAAAAAGAATCGCCACTAA
>USBA01000231.1 GCA_900552735.1 uncultured Collinsella sp.
CTGCCGGCGAATAACGTCCGTAAGCGGATGTAACCCGCCTGACCCCAGCACCTCTGGGTATCATGGCTCTACACCGACAACCCTCCCTTCGCCTTCGCGTAGGGAGGGTTGTGTCATGAAGAGACATCTGAACGTATTGACTCGCTTGCAGGGCGCAGGCGTCCTACCGTTTGCGGACGAATTGCTACCGCTTGCCGAGCGCGCGACGTATGAGGCGCTCGAGGCGTTGTCGCCCACGCGATGCGCTGACTGCGAGCGTTCCGGTGCGCTGATCTGCCAGGATTGTCTGGCATCGCTCGCGCTCATCGATCCGTGTCATAGTTGCATCCGATGCGGCGCCCCGTTTGGGGATTTGCTGTGTACCGAGTGCTCGGTCGAGGGCACGTCTTCGGCAATGGCCGAGGCGCTCGATCGCTGCCTGGCGTGTGCCGTCTATGCACATCCGCTGCCGCGCATCATCAAGGCGTACAAGGATGCGGGCGAGCGCCGTCTGGCACCGTATCTGGCGGAGTTGCTCTACGACACTGCCTTGCATGCCCAGGTGGCAGCATCCGATCGCTACGGCGGTGTGTTGTCCGGTGCGGACGCGGTGGTGTTTGTGCCCGCGACTGCGGCGGCGTTTCGGCGGCGTGGATTCGACCATATGGAAGCAATCGCGCGCTCGTTTTGCGATCTTTCGGGTGTCCCGTTGCTGGACGCCCTGGTCAAATACGGTCATGGTGACCAGCGAGAGCTCGGCCGCGATGAGCGCCGGGAGCATGCCCGGGGCATGTACGAGACGGTCGAGGATGTGCGCGGCCGCCGTCTGCTGCTCATCGATGATGTCATTACCACGGGCGCGACCATGGCAGCAGCCTCGGCGGAGCTCAAGCGTGCCGGCGCCGCAGCAGTCGATGGCCTCGCTATCGCACGCGTTTGGTAGGGGGTGGTTTTGTGGCAGTGAAGATAGCGCGTGCGGCCCGTCCCGACCTGCGAAAGATAGCGCGGCGCATCGAGCCGACAAGCGAGCAACTGGCGGCCTCCGTAGTCCTGACCGGTGCCTCGGCGCTGCGCATGATGCGCGCCGAGCGCCGACAAATGGGTTACATCAGCTGGAGAGACCTCGATCCCGATGAAGAGCGCCGTGTGCTGCATACATCGTCTCCCTCGGCCGAGGACATTTATCTTCCCGATTTGGTGCGGATCGGGGCCGTGAGTGGCGAGGTCCAAGAAGACTTGTGCCTGCTGGTGGGGTCGGCGAAGCAGCGTCGCCGCATGCCTGGTGCAAGCTGGTCCGTTTGTTCTACAGACCTGCCGGACGCCTCGATTTTGGAGGTGGAGCCGGGAGTGTACAGCTTGTCTCCCGAGGCCCTCTGTGCCGCCGTTGCGCGCGAAGTCGGCTGTATCCAGGCATTTGCCCTGGCCCAGGAGCTGTGCTCCAAGATTTCGCTGAGCGATCGCGGGCAGTATCTGCCCCCTTACAGCTCGCCTACCGTGAACAGGCTTGCAAAGGATAAGGACCAGCCGTCAGATGTGGGCTACTTTGAGGTCGAGCCAGTGCTGACGCCCGATCGCCTGGCAGATTACCTTGCGGCATGCAAGGGGAGCGCGGCCAAGCAGCTGCGGCGGCTGTGCCCCTTTCTGTCGGAAAACCTGCGCTCACCCATGGAATGCATCATGCTTGCCATGTTTTCGCTTCCGTTTTCTTATGGCGGATTTGCCTGCGGTCCCTTTAAGACCGACCACAAGATCGAGTTCAACGACCGTGCGCAGGCGATCTCGGGGATGCCGTATGCGGTTTGCGATGCCTATCAGGAAGCAGCTCGGTTTGACCTGGAATACAACGGTGAGCAGGGCCATTCGTCTCGCGGCGGGCGCATTCACGATGAAAAACGCAATACGGGTTTGGCGTCCATGGGAATCGAGGTCGCGACGGTCAACAACGAGATGCTCTGCGACATGGAAGCGATGGAAGCGCTCGCATGGCGCATCCACCAGCGTATGGGTAAACGATATCAGAATCGTGTAGAGGCTCGTCGAAAGAGGCAAGATGCTCTGCTGAATACGCTCCGAGCGTGCTTTGGGCTCAAGCCGGCGTAAAACTATGGCTTTATAGGGGGTCTGTTTATATGCCATGTGCAAAAAACGGCAAATATGAGTACTGTTACTAGATTAGTGACAGCAAAAATAAAGAAACTTGGGCCGAAAAACTGGATTCAGCGAAGAGATAATAAACGAATGTGGAATATCTTGGCGCCAAGCGGGCTGTGCGGAACTCAAAAAGGGCTCGTGGGGCGGAAATACGCTGCTACTAAATTGGTAGCAGTACTCATATTTGCCGTTTTTTGCACACGGCACCCTGAGACGGGTGCCCCGGGGCTCCCCGTGGGGGAGCTCCGGGCTTCATGGGGGCACGAATGGTCCGCCCCGACCTGCGAAATCTGTGCTCGCGATGCGAATAACGTCCCTAACCTTAAACTATAGCTTGAACTTAGCTATAATGCGCTACGTTCCTGCCAGGCTGTGGTTGCGGACGGACGAAATGCCCATCCTAGTCCA
>USBA01000232.1 GCA_900552735.1 uncultured Collinsella sp.
AGAGATTTCGGCTCAACACCAAGGGGGCTGGCATATACACTTTCAGTTACCGGAAGTATCTGTTATGGCGGAAGTCCTCGCGTGTCTCGACAGCGCTGATGTGGACCTCGACGGCGGGGATGGCGACGGCCTTGAGGGCGTCCAGGATCGCCACGCTCGTGTGCGTGTAGGCGGCCGGGTTAATGACGATGCCGTCGACCTTGCCGTAGGCCTCCTGGATCTTGTCGACGATGCTGCCCTCATGGTTGGACTGGAAGACCTCAACTTCGTCAAAGCCCTGTGCGGCGCCGGCCTCCTTGCAGATCTGGACCAGACGGTCGTAGTTGTCGCTGCCGTAGATGCCCGGCTCGCGAATGCCGAGCATGTTGAGGTTGGGACCGTTGATGACGAGCGCTTTCATGGTTGCTTCCTTTGCAATCGGGCGGGATTGAATGAAAAACCACCACAAAGGTGCCTGTCCCCTTTGTGGTGGTTTTGGTTAGAGGGTGTCGAGGAGGGCTTGGGCGGTGTTGGCGGCGCTGTCGCGCGAGTCGATGATGTAGTCGGCCCAAGCGCGGTAGCGCGGCATGCGCTGTTCGGCCAACTTATCGATGCCGTCGCGGGCGGTGATGGGGCGGCCCTTGTGGGCGAGCTCGTCGAGCTTACGGTTGAGCATCACAATCTGGCTGTTCTGGTGCAACAGTGGGTAGTTCTCGTCTCGTGTGACGACGCCACCGCCGGTGGAGAGCACCAGGCCGCTGCGCTTGGAGATGTCGGCCAGCGCCGCCGTCTCCTGCTCGCGGAAGGCCACCTCGCCGCGCTCGACGATATAGTCGGCGCAGGGCATGCCTAGACGCTCCTCAAGCGCGCGATCCAGGTCGATGTGTTCGCGACCCGTGAGCAGGGCGATCTGCTCGCCCACGCGGGTCTTGCCAGAACCCGGCATGCCAATCAGCGCGATGTTCTGCTCGCGGCGGGAAAGTCGTTCCGTTACGTCCAGGATGCGCTCGCGCGGGGTAATCTGGCCGGTGTAGCGCTCGACAGCCTGTGCCGCCTGTGCCACAAGCATAAGCAGGCCGCCGATGCAGGGGATGCCGCGGCGCTCGGCCTCGAGCATCAAGCCCGTGCGGGCGGGATTGTAGACAATGTCGATGACGCCCTCGAGCGCGTCAAGTCCCTCGAGCATGCAGGGGGCGTCGGGGCAGTGGGGGAACATGCCGGCAGGCGTGCAGTTGACGAGCAGCGCGGCATCGGATTGCTGCGCGATGTTACCGTAGTTGACGTCGCTCGTGCGGCCCACGGGCACCACGACGGCGCCTAAGTCGCCGAGTACCATGCTCGCTGTAGTGCCGGCACCGCCGGTGGCGCCGAGCACGAGGGCCTTCTTACCGGCAACCTCTACGCCCAGCTCCTCGACCAGGCACCGAAAACCAAAGTAGTCGGTGTTGTCGCCGCGCAGGCGGCCGTCGGACAGGCGCGTGATGGTGTTGACGTTTCCCATGCGCTCGGCCAGGGGGCTCAGCTCGTCCAGGTATTCCATGACGGCACGCTTGTAGGGGATGGTCACGTTGGTGCCCTCCCATTCGTCGCCGGTCATAAAGGCCTGGAGGTCCTCGGGCTCGCGCTCAAATCGCACGTACTCAAGCCCAGCGAGTTCCTTGTAGATGGTCGGGGTGTAGCTGTGGCCCAGCACGCGGCCCAGCACGCCGTAGGGACGGGTTGCGGCGGTATCGGTCATCTAGAGCACCTCCGTGTAGCTGCCAAAGTAGGTGAAGCTCTCGCACACGTCGTCGATGGAATCGAGCAAGTCATCGAGGGCCTTGCTGCCAAAGGGGCAGTCCAGGTCAAAGTAGAACATAAACTCAAAGTCGTGCCCGGGGATGGGGCGGCTCTCGAGCTTGATGAGGTTGATGTTGAGTGCATAGAAACGCTCGAGTACGCGATAGAGGGCGCCCGGCTCGTTGGCCGTGGTGATCATAAGCGAGGTACGGTTGGCGCCGGGGTAGACGCGCGGCTCGCGGCTGATGACGACAAAGCGCGTGTAGTTGTTGTCCGAGTCCTGGATGTTGGGCTCCAGTACCTTCAGGCCATAGAGTGCCGCGCAGCTGCGCGATGCGATGGCGGCAACATCGGTGCGTTCGGAGCTGGCGACCATCTCGGCCGACATGGCCGTGTTGGGGTACTTGGTGGCGTGCAGGTCGTGCGCCTCGATAAAGCCGGCGCATTGGGCAATGGCCTGGCCGTGGCTGTAGACCTCGCACACGTCGGCGAGTTTGGTGCCGGGTTTGACGAGCAGGTTGTGATCGATCTTGAGACGAAGCGAGCGCACGATATGGAAGTCGAACTGTGCGAGCAGGTCGTAGACGGCGTTGACCGAGCCGGCAGTGGAGTTTTCGATGGGCAGCACGCCAAACTCGCAGAAGCCGTCGCGCACGGCGCGCATAACGCCTTCGAAGGTCTCGAAAAACGCGATGTCGGGCACGTCGAAGAGTTTGCACGCAGCGATCTGGCTATAGGCACCTTCCACGCCTTGGCAGGCAACGGTGGCCGTT
>USBA01000233.1 GCA_900552735.1 uncultured Collinsella sp.
CATAGAAGGCCAAACAGGAACTATTCCACCGCAACTTCTGGGTAGTCATCGGGGACGTTCTTAAACGACTAGTCGTTGGGGGCAGTCTTCGGCCACTCATTGGGGACGTACTTAAATGAGTGGCGGTTGGGGACACTCCGTGCCGAATGTGGGTGCCGCCGCTTGCTACGCGACGGTGATGGCGACCTGGGCGTAGCGGGTGCAGGGGCGCTCGGCGCGGGTTTTAACGCTGAGGGTGAGCACGAAGCGGTCACCGGGCTGCGCGTCGGCGGGTACGGTGAACGTGGCGTCCGTCGCGCATTCCTGCCATAGCGACAGATCTTGAGCGCCTGCATAGCGCGACGGTCCCATGGTGACATTCCAATGAGCATCGAAGCCCCTGCCGTCGGGGTCGACGATGGTCGCTGCAAGAGCAACGCGCTCGCCGGCCGCGGCGCTCATGTCGCCCGTGACCTCGGCAACATACGCCGGATGCGAGCAGGCCGCGGGCTCATGGGCGCACCACTGCGCGCGAGCGGCGAAGTCTTCCTGGTAGGCGCGCAGATAGGGGTTGGGGTTGCCGTCCACCGGCGTACCTATGGCGGCAAAACCGGCAGGCGCATCTGAGTCGGGATGCCCGTCAAGGAACATGCGGCCGAGCAACGTGTCAAAGTCGCGGTTATCGATGCCGCGCAGGCCAAACGGCAGCAGCGGAATATAGGTCATCGAGTCGCCCTCGGCCATAAAATCGCCGCGCTCAAATTGCATCGCGGGCATGCCTTCTAAGCCCCAATCCAAGCGGGCATGCTTGCCAAACTGGAACCTCTCGGGCTCGTTTTCGTACACCTTGCCATCGCCATAGAGCATATAGCGCGCCATAAGGGGACCGTTGCCCTGCGTGAGATTTTGCTCGGGCCAGGGAGCCTGAAAGAGCGGCAGCGTATCGGGCTGAGCCATCTTGGCATCGACATAGCCGCCATACATATAGGGCACACACCAAAAGATGAGATCGGGGAAGAGCTCATGCCCATGGTCGAGCCAAGAATTGTCCTGCCCCACACCATCGGCAACGCCCATCACGCGTACCTTCTGATAGACACACTGTTGCACAGAAGGCCATTCGGGTGTGGCGCGATAGCGCTCGGCAATGCTCATCAGGGCGCGAACGATCGTATTCATACCGCCCCAACTGAGCAGCCAAAGCGTGCGCGGGTCATCATCCAAAATCGCCTGAGCAATCACGCGCGAACCCTCAGACTCCTCACGCACATCGCCTTCAAAGGCAACATTGCCCACAAACGTACGCTCAATCATCTGAGCAGGCGAGGGAAACGGAGACTCGCCGGCAGCGGCCGCATTAGCCTGCAGCTGAGGCCAGGCCTGGGCATACTCATTGCTCCAGAGGCTCTCGATCCAATGCTCAGGAAACGGTCGATACTCACGAAGCTCCCCAGCAAGCGGATCAGGCTCATGAGGCACCACATCCCACTCATAGGAACGGTGACCCTTGGTACGCCAATGCGGATTCACCTCGCCAAGCGAATGCACGCCATCCCCAAGAAAATGATACTGCGAAGCCGTGTACACCACAGCCTGAACATCGAGCAAGTTGAGATACAGAGCCAAATGAACGAGCGAGTTCATATCATCGACTTCCATATCAGTAGTAACAATCACCCGAGTTAAATCGCGAGTCATAAGAAAGCTCCAACCAAAATCATTTCAGCCAGTTACGCGCAAGGCAAGACGGGACCCACGCCCCCATCGCCGTCAACCCGGCGGCCCGCCGGAAGCGCTCGTCCAGCGTTTCGAACAACGTTAACTTAGGGGTCCTGACCTTTAGTTTTGTAAACATTCCGCAGCGCGGGCCCCGCTTATCCGATGCTCCGAAGGAGCAGGATAAGCGGGGCTCATGCGCGAGGACGTTTACAAAACTAAAGGTCAGGACCCCCGATGGGATGGTTACCTCGAAACTCTGGCCGACCACTCCCAGCAGCCCACCGGCTCGCCGTCGATGAGTACGTTGCCCCCGTCGAAGTCTTGATAACACAGGTCGTTGAATTGGTGGATCCACACGCCATGGTTGAACGTCTTCTTGGGCGAGCCGTCGGCCTCGCGGTAGCGCCCGGTCAGGTCCTCGACATGGCTAAAGTAGGTGAGATGCACGTTGGCGCCGGCAGCGCGCAGGCGAGCCGTGAGCGGCAGCACGGTCTCCTGCGGTATCACGAGCTCATCGCCCTTGGAGTGCGTAAACCACAGCGGTGTCTTGGCAAGGGCAGCAACGTCCTCGTCCGTGGCGTTGTACCACGGCGCGCAGCAGGGAAGGCCCGCGGCGAAGAACTCGGGGTAGTCGGCGCACAGGCGCAGCGTCATAAAGCCGCCGTTGGAAAGGCCAGCGACCACGATGCGGTCGGTGTCGATGCGGTCGGCATGCTCGGCGACAAACTCGTCGATGAGCGCCTTAATGACGGGGGAGTAGATGCTCTGG
>USBA01000234.1 GCA_900552735.1 uncultured Collinsella sp.
GATAGCGTTGACCGGACAGGCGTCGACGCAGCCGCCGCACAGGATGCAGCCGTCGGTTACGCGGGCGCGGCGGTTTGGCCGCTCGCCCTCCACCACAATACCGCCCGAGGCGCAGGCACGAACGCAGCGACCGCAGCCGATGCAGGCTTCGCTATCGATAATCAGTCCGCTCATCTATGCCATCCCCTCGATAATCTTGGCAAGCTTTGCCGCCTGCTCGGTCGGTGTGCCCTCAACGGCTTCACACGTTTGATCGCGGTCGGGCACAAATGAGCGCACGACCTGCGTCGGCGAGCCGGCAAGACCGCAGCGCGCAGGGTCGGCATGCACGTCGGCAGCGTTGACCACGCGCACGTCAGCCTCCTCAGCCGCACGAATACCGGCGATGCTCGGCATGCGCAGCTGGCCGATCTCCTTGGCGGTCGTCATCGCACACGGCATCTCAAGATAGACCGTCTCCTCGCCGGCATCGCATCCGTGAACGAGCGCCAGCGAACCGCACGTCGTAAAGCCCGCGCTCTGCACGCAGCTCACATCGGTCACGCAGGGAATCTCGAAGGCGCCGGCAAGCTCGGGACCAATCTGGGCCGTATCGCCGTCCACCGCCATCTTGCCGCAGATAAGCAGGTCGAAGTCCTCGTCAAGCGCCTCGATACCGCATTTGAGGGCATACGTGGTCGCCAAGGTATCGGCACCTGCAAAGGCGCGATCGGTTAGCAGCAGCGCGTCGTCGGCGCCACGGGCGATGCAGTCGCGCAGCAGCGCTTCGGTCGCGGGAATACCCATCGACACCACCGTCACGCGCACATCCATGCCAAAGCCGATAAAGTCGTCCTTGAGCGCCAGCGCGCACTCCAGGGCACTCGCATCAAAGGGATTGATGACCGCCTGCTTGCCGTCGCGCACAATGGTATTGGTCTTGGGGTCCATCTTGACCTCGGTGCTACCCGGCACCGCCTTGACGCACACCACCATATGGAAATCGCTCATCTTCACACGCCCCCTTTCTGGACGAGCTCATCCAAGAGCTTCTCCGAAAACAGGTTGCGGCGACCCAGCTGTCCGGCAGGATCGAGCTGGAGCTTGAGCCGCGCCGACTCGACCATGGCCTCGTGACCGTACATCGTCTCGAGAAAGCCCGCCTTGATCTTGCCGACGCCGTGCTCGGCGGAGACGGCGCCACCCATAGCCGTAACCTCGGAGGCCCACTGGGCAAACAACTCGCCGCCGCGGCGGTAATCCTGCGCATCGCGCGGCAGAATGTTCACATGCAGGTGGTTGTTACCAATGTGTCCCCAAGCGGCAGACTCGAGCCCGCTTTCGGCCAATGTACGTCGATAGAGGGCGATGACATCGGCCAAGCGTGCGTTGGGCACCGACATGTCCGAGCCCAGCTTGGTGATGGTGGGGTCGGTGCGACGACGCTCGTCGATAAGCATATTGACGCTCTCGGGCACCGCATGGCGGAAGAATCGCTGGCATTCGCGATCGACCTCGGTGCGCGCGACCCAGGTCGCATCATCGCTGCCACCCGCAAGCTCCAATACCCACCCCAGGTGATACAGCTCCTCAGTCGCCTGGGCTTCATCATCGCAGTCGAGCTCCACGTAAACGCAGACCTTGGCCTCTTTGTCGAGCGCCGGCAGCGAGGCAAACGCGGTCGACTGCTCGCGCTGGCGACGTAGGATATCCAGGGCGCCCGCATCGAAATATTCGATGGCAGCCGCGTGGGACAGGACGGGGCGCACGGAATCGGTGAAGGACACAGCCTTGTCTTCGCTATCGAAAAAGCAGCTCACACCCCAAACGACCGCCGGTGCCGGCTGCAGGGCAATCTCGAGCTCCGTAATGACGCCGAGCGTGCCGCAGGCGCCGATAAAGAGGTCGATGGCATCCATGTCGTCCGCAACAAAATAGCCCGAAGCATTTTTGGTCTTGGGCATGGTGTAGGCGGGAAGATCAAGCTCGAGCGCACGGCCTTCCGCCGTCACGAGTGACAGGTGGCGGCCCCGGGCAAAAACCTCGCCGCGCTGAAGCTCGACCAGGTCGCCATCGGTCAGCGCGACATGAAGACCCGTGATGTGGGGGCGCATGGGACCGTAAGCGTAGCTACGGGCGCCAGAGGCGTTGCATGCCGCCATACCGCCCAAGCAGGCAGATGCCTCGGTGGGATCGGTGGGAAAGAACTGCTCAGGGGCATCCTGAAACTCCTCGTAAGCCTTAAGCGATGCCTGGTCCCAGCCTGCGGTCGGAAGCACCTTCTTGCCCAGCTGCTTGCGCAGCTCGGACAGCACGATGCCCGGCTCTACGCGAAGCAGAAAGCGACCCTGTTCATCGCGGCGAAGGCCTAGGTAGCGATTCATACGGGAGGTATTGAGGATGTGACCACCATGGGGCACGGCGCCGGCGGCAAGACCGGTCCGGGCGCCCTGAACCGTTACCGAGACGCGC
>USBA01000235.1 GCA_900552735.1 uncultured Collinsella sp.
GCCGCGGCCGATGAGATTTTCACGACGCTGATGGGCGACAAGGTTCCGCCTCGCAAAAAATTTATTGAAGACAACGCGCAGTACGCGACAATCGACGCATAAGGGAAGGAGGGCGAAAAAAATGACAACTTTATTAGAAGATCAAAAGATGCTTCAGCATGAGATTCATGACGAAATGAAGCAATCCTATATCGACTACGCGATGAGCGTCATCGTCAGTCGTGCCCTGCCGGACGTGCGCGACGGCTTGAAGCCGGTACACAGAAGAATTCTTTACGGCATGAGCGAGCTTGGGGTAACGCCGGATAAACCGCACAAAAAATCTGCCCGTATCGTTGGTGAAGTCATGGGTAAATATCACCCGCACGGTGACTCCTCGATTTACGACGCGATGGTCAGACTGGCACAGCCTTGGAATATCCGTCACGCGCTGGTGGACGGACACGGCAACTTCGGTTCCGTCGACGGCGACGGCGCGGCGGCCATGCGTTACACCGAGAGCCGCCTGGCAAAGCCCGCCATGGAGCTGCTGCGTGACCTGCAGAAGGATACCGTCGACTGGCAGCCCAACTACGACGAGTCGCTCGCCGAGCCCGTGGCGCTGCCCGCGCGCTTTCCCAACCTGCTGGTCAACGGTAGTCAGGGCATCGCCGTCGGCATGGCCACCAATATCGCCCCGCATAACCTCACCGAGGCGATCGAGGCCACCTGCTACCTGATCGACAATCCCGACGCCACCGTCGACGAGCTTATGCAGATCATGCCCGGTCCGGACTTCCCCACCGGCGCCATCATCATGGGCAGCGCCGGCATTAGGCAGAGCTACGAGACCGGTCGCGGCTCCATTACCGTGCGTGCCAAGGCTCACGTGGAATCCACCAAGACCGGTCGCAGCCGCCTGGTCTTTACCGAGATCCCTTACATGGTCAACAAGGGCACCCTGCAGGAGAAGATCGCCCAGCTCGTGAACGACAAGCGCATCGAGGGCATCTCGGACATGCGCGACGAGTCCAACCAAAAGGGCATCCGTCTGGTCATCGAGCTCAAGAAGGGCGTCATTCCGCAGGTCGTGCTCAACAACCTGTATAAGTACACCTCGCTGCAGACGACCTTCGGCGCCAACAACCTGGCGCTCGTCAACGGCGTTCCCAAATGCCTGAGCCTGCGCGAGATGCTGCAGCACTACATCGATCACCAGGTCGACGTCGTCACCCGTCGCACCCGCTTCGACCTTAAGAAGGCCCAGGCCCGCGCGCATATCCTCGAGGGCTACCTGATGGCTCTCGACCATATTGACGAGGTCATCAGCATCATCCGTTCCTCGCAGACCGATTCCGAGGCCAGCAGCCGCCTGATCGAGCGCTTTGGCTTTACGCCCGAGCAGACCACGGCCATCCTCGAGATGAAGCTGCGCCGCCTGACCGGCCTGGAGCGCGACAAGATCCAAGAAGAGTTGGACGGCCTGCGCCGTGCCATCGCCTACTACGAGGACCTGCTGGCGCACGAGGAGAAGATCCTGGGCGTCATTAAGGAAGAGATGCGCGAGATCTCCAAGAAGTTCGGCGATAAGCGCCGCACCGAGATCAGCCATGTCGAGAAGGACCTGGACGTCGAGGACCTCATTGCCGACGAGGACATGGTCGTGACCATCACCCACACCGGCTATGTCAAGCGCATCCCGGTGGCCGCCTACCGCGCCCAGAAGCGCGGCGGCAAGGGCGTCTCGGGCGTCAACCTCAAAGAGGACGACGTCATCGACGAGATGTTCATCGCGTCCACGCACGAGTACGTGCTGTTCTTCTCGAGCAAGGGCAAGGTCTATCGCCTGAAGGTGCACGAGCTGCCGGTGGGTACGCGCCAGGCGCGCGGTACTGCGATCGTCAACCTGCTGCCCTTCGAGGAGGGCAAGAAGATCGCGAGCGTCATCAGCTGCCGCGAGTTCCCTGCCGACGAGTATCTGATGTTTGCCACCAAGAGCGGCATGGTCAAGAAGACCGTGATGAGCGCATATGACCGCAGCCGTCGCGACGGCCTGATCGCTATCAACCTGCGTGACGACGACGCGCTGCTGAACGTGCGCCGCGTGCGCGAGGGCGACAAGATTATCCTGGCCACCACCGCGGGCAAGGCGATCATGTTCTCCGAGGAGCAGGTGCGCGCTACCGGCCGCGATACCAGCGGCGTTCGCGGTATCGGTATGAAGGACGGCGTGAGCGTTCTGGGCATGGAAGTCACTAACGGCAACGGCGATCTGTTCGTCATCACTGAGCGCGGCTACGGTAAGCGCACGCCGGTCGCGGACTACCCGGAGCAGAATCGCGGCGGTCAGGGCGTCTACACCATCCAAATGACTGAGCGTAAGGGTAACCTTGCGGCCATGAAGACGGTGGGCCCGCAGCACGAGCTGTTCATCGTGACGGAAGGCGCGACGGTCATTCGCGT
>USBA01000236.1 GCA_900552735.1 uncultured Collinsella sp.
CGCCTGTACCTGGATGGACCCTATGCCGATCAGCCCTTTGTGTCCGTTGCGCTCGATGAGCTTACGGATCGCGGCTGGCGCCATCTGCTCAAAAGTTCCGAATCGCCGCTATTCCAAACGGGGCTGACACTTTGCATGGGCGGCTGGCATGCTGTTGGCCCCCAACGTCTGCGCGAGCTCGTGTCCGCAATGATCGACACGGCGCTCGCAACTCGTTGCCATGTGGTGTTGACGGCAAACGATATGCCGGGCGGCGGCGAAAGCGATCAGGCTGCTTTTGTAACCGAGCGCTTGGCATGTGCAGTGAGTGTGGCGCC
This sequence comes from uncultured Collinsella sp., assembly GCA_900552735.1. Taxonomy (GTDB): domain Bacteria; phylum Actinomycetota; class Coriobacteriia; order Coriobacteriales; family Coriobacteriaceae; genus Collinsella. The sequence continues at coordinate 318 of USBA01000236.1, forward strand.
GGCGATTGCCGAGCAGAACGGCGCGTCGGAAAAGGTTGCGCGCTATCTGGGGTATCTGGCAGATATGTTTAAGACGGGTGCCCCCATGTTGTCCGCCGCCGCGGCAGAGACGCTCGATGCGTACCGTTGGCCCCGCAATTACCTGCAGCTGCGTGAAGTCTCTGAACGACTCTATATATTAGTGGGGGCTGGAACGGTGGAGCGCGCCGTGGCGAAAGAGGTGCTTGCCCAGGAGGACGTTATCAAGACCGCGACCTTTGGCGCCCCGGCGCTCGAAAGCGATTTGTACATCTTGCGTCCCCTGGCCGATACCGAGCGCGATGTCGTACGGTTGGTCCTGCAGCACCTTCACGGCAACAGGACACGTGCGGCAGAGGTGCTCGGTATAAGCCGCACGACTTTATGGCGCCTGCTGAAGGACAACGACCGCTGAGCGAGGTGCCGTGACCGCGTGCGGCGCGTGTGATACAGTCCAAAGAAGCATTGTTTCGATTGTGTTACGGCGTGCGGGGGAGTATGGCGGAGACTTCAAAAACGAACCGAACAAAGCGAAGTGCGGCGCCGGTCGGCCGGCGTACGACTTCGCGGACGTGGGGCAAAAGCGCCTCGGGGTTCGACGGCTCGTTCAAGCGCACAAAATATGGCTATCCTTCGGCAAGCGCCCGCTTGGCCATGCAGGCCGAGTCCTCGTTGTGGGGACGAAGGCGCGTGGTGGGCTCAAAGCTCAAGCACGATGGAACGCTCGGCTACATTAGCCGTGGCGCTGCTCGCCGTAGCGGCCTCAATCCCGCAGGCTGGCATCGCTACGTTCCGATCGCGGTCGTTGTTGCGGTGATTGTCATCGCGCTCGGGGCGCTCGGGTATGCCGGCGACGGCGCGAGTCTGGGCGCGATGTTCAAATCGCCCGAACTTGCGCATGTTGGCACGGAGCTTGTTGAAGGCGCACGAGACCAGACGGGTGTGGCGCCCCAGCGTGGCATGGTCGCAGCTGCTGCCACCATTGCCGATGCTCAAAAGGACGAAGGCGGGCAAAGCGACGACGCCGATGCGAGTCAGACGAGCGAAACGGCAACAACTCCATCGGCAAGATAAGTTGCGAGTGGGGCAGCAAATATGGGACGGGGCCTTTCAGCGGGTCCGCCGTTCGGTAGAACGGCGGAACTGTCTACCTGACGTACACCACGTTGTCGCGGCGAGGCTTGGCCTTGGGGAGTGCGTCCTCGGCGTAGCCCAGAATGCAGTTGCCCACACCGCGCAAGCTTCCGTCGGCGGGCAGACCCCACTTGGTCAGCAGTTCCAGTCCCTCGGGTGAGTCAAAGACCTCGTGCGCGCGGTGGATCCAACACGAATCGACGCCCAGCGCATAGGCTGCGTTAAGCAGGTTGCCCATGGCGAGCGAGCCGTCTTCCAGGTGCGTGGGCACGCTGCGGTCGACGAGCACTACCACAACAGTCTTGGCCCCGTAGAAGGGATCGCCATCGCTGCCCATAACTTGGGCGTTGAGCTGCGAGAGACGCTCGACGGTCGCGGGGTCGGTAACGGCGACGAACGTGACCGGCTGACGTCCCATGCCGCTCGGCGCGTACTGGCCTGCCTCGATAATGCGTGCGAGCTTTTCTGCCTCGACGGGGCGATCGCTGTAGTTGCGGCAGCTACGGCGATGGATGAGCGCTTCTATGGTCTCCATGGGTTCTCCTAGCGATGACGTTGCAGATGCTCCGTTCTTACCCGTCGTGCCGTAGCCGTAATCGCGCAGAGGGCCCCAAACAGCAATAGCCACCAATCGGAAAAGTCAGCTTGCATAAAACTGCGGCAAGAATGTGAGAAGCTAATGAGATGGTTAAACGTTTTATCCCGTCTACCCTGCGGTTTTTTACCACTTGCCTAAAACATGGGCGCATATCCGTTGATAAAGGTTTTACTAAAGGGGTACCAACGTTTATCAATGCGCTGTGGTGGCGCTGGGCCAGGAGGTAACTATCATGTTCCAGGCTGGAGATGTCGTCGAGACTGACTTCGAAGGATTTCTGAAGCTGCTGCGTTCCAAGACGCGCGCTTTCGTGTCGATCAACGATCACGAGTACTACATCAC
>USBA01000237.1 GCA_900552735.1 uncultured Collinsella sp.
GCGACGCCGAACACCGGCGAGGTATAGAGCAGCACCGATGCCGTGGACATGCCAACTTCGCCCATGCACTCGTAATAGCAGGTGTTGGCGATGGCAAGGCCGACGATACCGACAAGCGCGCAGGGAACAAGCTCTTTGGGGCTTGCCTTGAAGAGCGCCATAGGACCCGAGGCTTTTCCCTCACGAGCACCTCCCTGGCAACCCATAAATGCCAAGACCGGAGCCATTAAGATGGCACCCGATAACAGGCGAAAGGCCGCCATGCTCTGAGACGAAACGCCAAGGGCCGATATTCCATTGACAAAGATTCCGATGGTGCCCCACATAAGCGCGGCAATCAGCACCAGCACATAGCCCAGATTGCTTCTCTTCAACGTAGCCTCCTTGGCTTTGTTACCAATATGTTTCGTACTACGTTATAGTCGTTATATACAATTTTCAAGACCGAAATCGGCGAACGGGAAATGATTCCCAGGAGTGTCCCCAAGTGCCGGCACAAAAGGAACGTCCCCAAGTGCCGCCCTGGATTCAGCTGCGGTGAAATAGTTCCTGAATAGAGGCTTCAAGCCCCTAAACAGGAACTATTCCACCGCAACTTATGAGGACATTGAGTTGTTAGGTTGCTCTATCCCTAGTAATCGAGTTTCCACATGTAGCGGCGCGTCATGTAGTCCTTGTGGGTGACGGCGGAAAGCGCACGCATGTAGACGTTGTTGAGGATCGGGGCAAAGATCAGGTGGTTGAAGTACTCGCTCACGCTGTCCTTGATGTCGTTGAGGCCGAGCTCCTTGGCGTCGAGCTGATAGACGCGCTCGCCACCGTACTGGTTGACGAAGCGGATGCCGCGCTCGTCGTTGCAGCGGCTGCGGCCGACGCTGATGAGCTGGAACAGCGAGGTGCGCTTGTCCAGGATCTCGAAGGGGCCGTGGAAGAAGTCGCAGGTGTTGATGGTGCAAGAGTCGATCTGCAGCATCTCCTGCACGTTGCAGATGCTAAAGACGTAGGCGGCACCAAAGAGCGGACCCTGAGCCATCACGTTGATGCAGGGCTTGTCGGCGTTCTGCTCGGCCCACTTGGCGGCCAGCGGACGGGTGTACTCGACGGCCTTGCGGTAGATGGGATCGATCAGGTCAAAGGCGGCCATGGCGGTCTCGTACTCGGCATAGCCCTCGGTCTGCTGCGTGAGCTCCATTGCGATCATGGTCACGACGGCGGAGTTGGTGCGGCCCATGCAGGACTCGTCGACGGCCAGGCTGTCGTACTGGACCTTGTAGTCGCAGACCTCGGTGAGGCCGGACTCGTCAACGTAGATGGCGATGGTGCTGGCGCCGTGGTCCTTGGCGACCTGGGCGGCGACAATGGTCTCCTTGGTGCCGCGCATGGACACGACAACGGCCAGGGTGTTCTCGTTGACGTAGGCCGGGGTGGCATGCACGAACTCGTTGCTGGTGTAGCTGGAGCTCACGACCTGCGTGGCCTCGTGCTCCATAAAGTACTGAGCAGGATAGTTGCCGCCGTTGGATCCGCCGGCGCCAATCCACACGACGCGCTTGATGCCGCCCTTGTCTGCCTTGTCAGCCAAAACCTGGGAGACGACATCCTTGACCTGTTCCTGAGTAGTCATCGCGCATCAGCCTTTCTTCTCGTTTGATGCTCTTGATGGCATACAAGTTACATACATGTTTTGGTTATGTCGACTAGTTGTATGCTATATTTGTCTTAGAAAATTTGCTGATACGGTTTTCGATAACTTACTACCAGCTGTTTTGTTGTTGTATTGAATACATGCTTGATTAGATACGCATACAGGTTAGATACAGGTTGATCGCATGAACGCTTCATCTAAAAAGAGACTGACCCAATACGAGCGCTTGGCGGGCATGCTGCGTGACCGCATCGCCGCCGGCGTCTACGCACGCGAAGACAAGCTGCCGTCCGAGATGGAGCTCATGGACGAATCGGGGCTGTCGCGCAGCACCGTGCGCCATGCCCTTAAGGTGCTCGTTGACGAGGGCCTGGTTCGCACCGAGCGCGGACGTGGTGCCTTTGTGGCCGACACGCCGGCACTCCACGAGAACAACCTGGTGTTTTCGAGCTATACGGCACAGGTCGAAGGCCAGGGCATGAAGCCCACCACGCGCACCGTGGACTCGGGCTTTGCCAAGGCCGCGGGCAATGCGGCCAAGTTCTTCGATGCCGCCGTGGGCAGCAAGCTCGTCAAACTTGTCCGCCTGCGCTACCTGGACGACGCGCCACTGTGCTTGGAGACCACCTACCTGCCGCCAAGCTTCGAGACGCTCATCGATCGCGATATCAATGGTTCGCTCTACGCCACGCTGCGACAGGAGTTCCATCGCGCGCCGGCACAGGGGCACAAGACCTTTGAGGTGTGCTATGCCTCGCA
>USBA01000238.1 GCA_900552735.1 uncultured Collinsella sp.
GCATTTCCCGATGACGACGTGATCTTGCTGCTCGGCGGTCACGATAAGGGCACGCCGCTCACGGACTTCGCGCGCGTTGTTATGGATAACGTACGCTCGGTCGTCTGCTTTGGCGATGCGCGCGAGCGTTTCACCGCCGCTATGGACGAGGCCGATGTCGATGGCGATGTGGATATCGCCCAGGCGGATGACCTGCGCGATGCCGTGGACGTCGCCCGTTCGCTGTCGAGCCGTGGCGACGTGATCTTACTTTCTCCTGCCTGCTCTTCGTTCGATGAGTTCTCGGGCTATGAGGAGCGCGGCCGCGTGTTTAAGGACTATGTGGCCCAGCTTGCCGCTGCGGCGAAATCGCAAATGGAATAGGGGTTGCCGGTGAGAGAGGAGAGCCCCCGACAAGGTATGAGGAGGCCCGACTCGGACCGTGCTTCCTCGCGGCGTAGCACACCGCGTTCCGGTCGCGGCGGGCAGTCGTTTAGCGAACGCTATATTGCCGGCGTTCCCGCCCGTATCATGCGCCCCCGTTTGATATTCATGGCCTGCTTGTTTACCTTGGTATGCTTTGGCCTGCTGATGGTGTACTCGGCGTCTTCGGTCGAGGCGCTGCACGAGAATGGCTCGGCGACGTTTTTTCTGGGTCGACAGGCCGCGTTTGCTGTGGTCGGTGTTCTAGCGCTGATTGCCATCGTGCGCGTTTTGCCGGACAGCTGGTTTGGGGAGGATGTGCTCAGGATCTTCCTTATCGGCATGATAGGGCTACTGCTTCTGGTGTTCTTGGTGGGCAGCGGCAGCCGTGGCGCCACGCGCTGGCTCAACATCGCCGGTATTCAGTTCCAGCCTTCCGAGTTTTTAAAGCCATTTGCCATTGCGTATTCGGCCATCATGCTTGATCGCTTCTTTTCGCCCGGTGGCAACATCAACGAATTCCTTCGCAAGATGGGCATCTACTTGGGCATTTCGCTCTTTCTGATCTTTATCCAGCCCGATTTCGGTACTGTCCTGATCATCCTGTTGACCCTCATGTGCATGGCGTTGTTTGCGGGTCTCGACCCCAGATTTATCATCGGCGTGCTAATCTTCGGCATTCTCGTGATCGTGATTGCGCTTGTTGCAGAGCCGTACCGTATGGTGCGTATTCAGGTTGCCTTGAACCCTTGGGCCGACGAGTATGGTGACGGCTATCAGGCCACGCTTGCCATCATGGCCTTTGCCTCGGGCGGTCTGTTCGGCCGTGGCATCGGCAACTCAACCATGAAGTACTCGTATCTGCCCGAGGCGCACAATGACTACATCCTGGCCATCATTGGCGAGGAAGTCGGTTTTGTCGGAACCGTGCTGTTCTTCTTGGTGTTTGCGATGCTGATCTATTCGGCGTTTCGCATTGCCGAGCAGGCGACCGATCGTCGGGGCGCGCTTATGGCGTCTGGCTCCGCGGTCATTCTCGCGGTGCAGTTTTTGATTAACGCGTTGGGCATCCTCAACGTGTTTCCCATGACGGGCAAGCCGTTGCCGTTTATTAGCTACGGCGGTTCGTCGATTATTGTGTCGCTTATGCTTGCCGGGTTGATCCTGCGCGTTTCGTACGAGAGCGCCCGTCGCGATGAGTACGACCGTCGCCGCGAGAGCTTTGCCGTTATGGATGAGAGTACCGCCGGCGTGCCCCACGTGCGCGGCGAGCGATCTTCGCGTAACGGTTTTACCGTTCTGGATGGTTCTGCATCCGAGCCGGCAGCTCGTCCACGCCCGCGAACGGCTCCGCAAGGTCGTCCTCAGCGCCCCACTCCTCGCAATGCGGGCGGCGGATATAATCGAATCGATTTGAACTCGGACCCGTCGGCGCGTCTGCGTACCGACGACCAGGGACCGCGTGTACGAAGGGACTACCATGACCGATAAGATGACCGTTGCTATTGCAGCCGGCGGCACGGCAGGACACATCAACCCCGCGCTCGCCTTGGCCGAAGAGCTGCGTGACCGTGGCCACCATGTTGTGTTCGTGGGCCAGTCGCGCAAGCTCGAGGGTCGTCTGGTCCCCGAGGCTGGGTTTGATTTTGTGCCCATTACGGTCACGGGCTTCGACCGCTCCCGTCCTTGGACGGCGCTGACCTCGCTGTGGCGTGTCAACAAGGCCAAGCGTGCGATTGCCAGTCATTTCTCAAAGGTCGGCAAGCCCGATGCCGCCATCGGTTTTGGTGCCTATGTCGAGGTTCCGCTGCTGGGGTGGTGCAAGGGCGCAGGCGTTCCGTATCTGCTGCATGAGCAGAACTCTGTTCCGGGCCTGGCCAACAAGATGATGAACTCCCACGCCGCCCGCGTGTGCATCTCGGTGCCGGCAGCGCGTTCGGTCTTTGAGCGCGAAGGTGACCCTGACCACGTGCTCATGACCG
>USBA01000239.1 GCA_900552735.1 uncultured Collinsella sp.
TTCCGATCTGTGGGATCTCGACATCTACCGCGACGGCAAGATCTACCTGCAGAGCCTGTCGTCCATGATGCCGCCGCTGGTCCTGGGCACTCAGGCAGGCGAGGACATCCTGGACATGTGCGCAGCCCCTGGCGGCAAGACGACGCAGATCGCCGCCCTCACGCAGGGGCAGGCGCACCTTACCGCCTGCGAGATGAGCATTCCCCGCGCCGAAAAGCTCGAGGCCAACTTGGGCCGCCAGGGCGCCAAAAACGTGCCCGTCATGCGTATTGACGCGCGCGAGCTTGACGAGTTCTTCCGCTTTGACCGTATCCTGCTCGACGCCCCCTGTACCGGTACGGGCACCGTCATCAGCGGCAACGAGAAAAGTCTGCGCGGCCTCACCGAGCAGCTGCTCGTCAAGTGCGCCCGCTCGCAGCGAGCACTTCTGGACCGCGCCATGGGGGCCCTCAAACCGGGCGGCACGCTGGTCTATTCGACCTGTTCGATCTTGCCGCAGGAAAACGAGGACGCCCTGCAAGAGGCCCTCGACAAGCATATGGACTGCGAGCTCATCCCCCTCGACGGCACGCCAAGCGAAAGCGAAGCGCGTCGCACACAGGATACCGGCGACAAGCCGCATATCGAGTGCAACGCCCTTACCGAAGCCATTGCCGCGGGTCACGTCTCGGCCATTGCCAACGGCATGCCAGGCACGCTGACCATTCCGCCCAGTCGCGACTTTGAGGGCTTCTATATCGCCCTGGTCCGAAAACGCAGCTAGCGCACGGATTCAAAACTCAACAAGCTATCGCCGTGCGCGCCTGTCCTGCTGGTCCTTATGCCGCGCAAGCGCTTCACGCTCCTTGCGCTCGGCCTTTTTGCCCTTAATGGCCGTGACCGCAAAGTAGATGACCGCGGCGGCAGCGATTGCGCCCACGCATAGGCCAATCGAGCCTAACATTGCCGAAAATTCCATACCGCGTCACCTCTCTTTTGCATACGGGACATTCAAGATAGCACCTCGATTCCCGCCACCACAGCTCCTTCACGTTCGCCGGTCCTTCAGTCTAACGGATGGCGCGGCGGGGAAAAATCAACTCGTCAAACGATTTAGCACTCGCAACGCCGGTCGTACACTGCCGACCGCAGAACATAGAAACGGACCGCCATGGATTCTCTCAACGATTTAAACGAGCGCGTCGACGCCTTTGTCGGCACCAGCTCCTTCGATACGCCTGCCGCGACGAACGACCAAGCCCCCATCGATGTTCCCGCCGAGGTTCACGAGGACATCGTCGCCTCGGTCGACTTCTCCGAGGTAGAGCTTGCAGACGAATTTACCGAGCCCCAGGTGGCCGTAACTCCCAACGGCCTTTTGCCCATGGAGCCGCTGCCCATCGACGGGCGCCTGCGCAAGGCGGCCCTCCGCATGCCCGATGAGATCGAGGAGGCCAGCGGCTTTACGCTCTTTGGCCGCCGCATCAAATCGCTCATCTACACCACCGACGTGGCGGTCATCCGCAACTCCAATGCCGACGCTGTGTTTGCCGTCTACCCCTTCACGCCGCAGCCCGCCATTACGCAGGCGCTGCTGACTGTTGCCGAGTGCCCGGTCTTTGTGGGCGTTGGCGGCGGCACCACCACCGGTAAGCGTTCCGTGCAGATGGCGGCCGTATCCGAGATGCAGGGCGCGGCGGGCTGCGTGGTCAACTCCCCCGCTACCGCCGAGATGGTCGAGCACATCACCAACATCGCCGATATCCCCGTCATCGCCACGGTCGTTCGCTGCGACGACGATGCCCACGCCAAGGTGCGCGCTGGAGCCAAGATTCTCAACATCGCCGCCGGCAAGAACACGCCCCAGGTCCTACGCGAGCTGCGCAAGCACTATCCCAACCTGCCGCTCATCGCGCCGGGCGGCAAGACGCCCGAGAGCATCCGTGAAACCATCGCCGCCGGCGCCAACGCCATCATCTGGACGCCGCCTTCGGCCCAGCAGCTACAGACCGACATGATGCAGCGTTATCGCAAGATGAAGGAAGACGCCACACCTGTCATCTCGCACGACGATGTCCCCATTATCGACCAGGTCGCCGCCGCCGAGGTCAGCCAGGTCGAGAACATGAATCCCGACGTGCCGATTCCCGACGAAGTCATCGAGCGCGTCGCTTCGATCCACGAGCGCGTCGAGGAGCATCGCGCCAACCGCGGCCTCAAGCCGTCACTGCACGGCTTCTTCTTCCGCGGAAAGAAACGCTAACCCCAACAGCAAGGCCCGCCCCACAAACGTGAGGCGGGCCGTTTTCGTTTGAGCAATCATGCAGCGATGTGATGGGGCAAACTAATCCACGCGCTTGTCGCCCATAAAGAAGAGC
>USBA01000240.1 GCA_900552735.1 uncultured Collinsella sp.
ACATCCAGTATCACATGGACGAGCCGCAGTCCAACCTGTCTTCCGTGCCGCTGTGGTTCTTGGCCGAGATGGCCCGCAAGGACGTCACCGTGGTGCTTTCGGGCGAAGGCGCCGACGAACTCTTTGGTGGCTACGCCTACTACGAGGATACGGTCCCGGTGCGCAAGTACAAAAAGATGGTGCCGCTGCCCATCCGTCGCGCGCTCGGTAACCTGGCGCTGCATATGCCGTACTTCAAGGGACATAACTTCCTGGTCAAGGGTGCCGAGATCCCCGAGAAGTCGTTCCTGGGACAGGCTCTGGTTTGGCCGGAGCGCGAGGTCGACAGCGTGCTCAAGCCCGAGTACAACACCGGCGACGGCGCCTTTGAGCTCGCTGCACCCATCTACGCACGCGTGAAGGGCCAGCCCGAGCTGGTCAAGAAGCAGTACCTGGACATGAACATGTGGCTCCCGGGCGACATTCTGCTCAAGGCCGACAAAATGTGCATGGCACATTCGCTGGAGCTGCGCGTGCCCTTCCTGGACCGCAAAGTCATGGAGTTCGCCGAGCACATTCCCGACCGCTACCGCATCAACGAGAACGGTAACAAACAGGTACTCCGCCACGCTGCCAACAAGTCGCTGCCCGATGAGTGGGCCACCCGTCCCAAGGTGGGCTTCCCGGTGCCGATTGTCTACTGGCTGCGCGAGCAAAAGTGGTACGACTATGTCAAGGAGTACTTCACCGCGCCGTGGGCAAGCGAGTTCTTCGATACCGACGAGCTCATGCATCTGCTCGACCTGCACTTTGCGGGCAAGGGCGATTTCCAGCGCAAGATCTATACGCCGCTCGTGTTCCTGGTGTGGTACAAGCGCTTCTTTATCGACGAGGGCCAGCCTTCTGTTCAGGCTGCCTAGCCTCGGCTTACGAACGCCTGCGCGTAACGGCTCCTCCGGGAGCCGTTTTTGCGTGGGTGCGTTTCAGTTACTATAAAACCGTCCCTGCCAAATGGCTGAGAAAGGTGAAAGATGCACCATTCGGATTCCGCGACCGTGACCACGGTCGATACGCTTGCCAAGCTTCTCGATGTGTGCGGCGAGCTGCGCGCATCAGAGCAGGTTGACGAGCGTGCCGTGACCGGCTGCTCGTTTGATTCGCGCGCGGTCTCGGCAGGTGACGTATTCTTTTGCAAAGGTGCTGCCTTTAAGCCCGCGTTTTTGAGCATGGCGCTCGATGCGGGCGCCGTCGCATTTGTGTGCGAGGAGTCGCTGGTCGAGTCTCTGGAGCCGCTGGCGCAGGAGAGCGGCGCGGCGATGCTGGTCGTGGATAGCGTCCGCACGGCCATGGCCCTGTTGCCGCCGGAGGTCTACGACCGTCCCGACCACGACGTTAAGATCGTGGGCATCACCGGTACCAAGGGAAAGACCACGGCCGCTTTTATGCTCCAGTCCATCATCAGGGCGGCGGGCGAGTCCTGCGGTATGATCGGCTCGGTGAGTACCGACGATGGCATCGAGTGCTACGAGAGCACCAACACCACGCCCGAGGCCCCCGAGGTTTGGCGCCATATCGCCAACTGCCGCACGTCCGGTCGCCAGTCCATGGTCATGGAGGTCTCGAGCCAGGCGCTCAAGTACCAACGCGTCGAGAATCTGCCGTTTGACGTGGCGTGCTTCCTCAACATCGGCCGCGACCACATCTCGCCGATTGAACACCCCACGTTTGAGGATTATTTTGAGAGCAAACTCAGGATCTTTGACCAGGCAAAGACCGCCGTGGTGAATTTGGGCACCGAAGAGGTCGACCGTGTGCTGGAGGCAGCGTCGGCGGCCGAGCGCTTGGTGACCGTTGGTGTCGAGCATCCCGAGGCAAGCCTGTGGGCGAGCGACGTACGCATGGTCGGCTTTAGCATCGAGTTCAACTTGCATGGCCTGTGTGCCGACGAGTCCGAGGGGGGGGAGAAGGTCCTGCTGGGTATCGCGGGAGACTTTAACGTGGAAAACGCACTGGTCGCTATCGCCGCCGCGCGCGAGATCGGCATCGGTATCGAGGCTATCAAGAAGGGCCTCTCCAAACTGCGTGTGCCGGGCCGCATGGAGGTCGTGGAGTCGAAGGACGGCCGCGTGATTTGCGTCGTCGACTACGCGCACAACCAGCTTTCGTTCCGCTCGCTTTTCTCGTCGGTCAAGCGCGCGTTTCCCGCCAGCCCGGTCATCGCAGTGTTTGGCGCTGCCGGCGGCAAGGCGCAGGAGCGCCGCGAGCAGCTTCCGCGCGAGGCCGCACCATATTCCGACCTGATGATTTTTGCCAACGAGGACCCGGCTCACGAGGACCCGATGAAGGTCTGTCGCGAGCTTGCCGAACATGT
>USBA01000241.1 GCA_900552735.1 uncultured Collinsella sp.
GTAATCAACAGTTTCGTCAGTGCTATTACTATTATTAAGATATTTATATCTATAGAAAGGTATTAAAAGATGAAGTTCACCGTCAGCCAGAGCTCGCTTACACAAGCTATCGGCGTCGTCATGAAGGGAGTCGCTTCGGCATCCACCCTTCCCATCCTTTCGGGCGTACTCGTTAAGGCGCAGGACGGCATCTTGGAATTCCAGACCTCTAACTACACCATCTCGATTCGTCACCGCATCGCGGCACATGTCGAAGAAGAGGGTGAGATGGTTATCCCCTGCAAGATGCTCTCCAACATTACCAAGACTCTCCCCGACGCTCCGGTCACCTTTGAGCTGTCTGAGCGCCAGGTGCTGATTGGTTGCGAGAAGAGCTCTTTTCGCCTGAACACGCTCGACGCCAACGACTTCCCCGAGTTCCCGGCCTATGCCATCGAGAGCGCCGTTGAGCTTCCGACCGACGTTCTGTCCGAAATGGTCGGCCGCGTGTGGCGCGTCACCTCGACCGACAAGGCCCGCCCCATCCTGGGTGGCGTGCACATGAAGGTCGAGAACAACACCGTGCGCCTGGTGGCGACCGACTCCTTCCGCCTGGCCGTATGCGATACGCAGGTTGAGACCTCGACCCTCGAGGGCTCCTTTGAGCTCAACGTTCCCGCCGATGCCTTCAACGACGCTCTGAGCATTATGGCCAGCCAGGCCACCATCATGATCGGGGCTACCGACACCCAGGTCGTCTTTGAGGCCGGCAATACCACCTACGTGTCGCGCCGCATCGAGGGCGTGTACCCCAACTACAAGCAGCTCATCCCCGATTCGTGCGTGACGAGCGTCAAGATTGACGTCGCCGCCTTTAACGCCGCCCTCAAGCGCGTGGCCGTTATCGCGAGCGCCAACCCCGCTGTCAAGTTCGAGATCGATGTCGAGAACGGGCAGATGGGCCTGTCCTCCATTTCCAATGACCAGGACCTTGCGCAGGAGACGATCGATGTCGAGGCCGAGGGCGAGTCGGGTACCATCGCCTTCAACTACCACTACATCTTCGGGTGCCTCAATGCCCTGTCCAAGGAGAAGGAGATCACGCTGGAGCTCAAGAGCTACTCGCAGGCGGGCATCTTCAAGTCCTACGACAAGATCAACTACCTGTACCTGGTCATGCCGGTCCGCATCTAGCAACCGCCCCATGACCATATTCGCCCGCGATCTTTCCGTCGCGCACTACCGCAGCTTCGATAGCTATCGCCTTGCCCTGGACGAGGGCGTGACGATACTCGCGGGACCCAACGCGGCGGGAAAGACCAATCTCATAGAGGCGCTGCAGCTGCTGACGAGCGGCGCCTCGTTTAGGCATCCGACCGCAGCCGAGCTTGTCCATGACGGCGTGGGCTCGTGCAAGGTCGAGCTGAGGCTCGAGGGCGACGGCCGCGTGCTTGATATGGGATTGAACGCGGAGGACGGTAAGCGCTCGTTTAGCCGCAACGGCAAGAGATGTTCTGCCGCCGGTGTGCGCGGGGTTTTGCCGAGCGTGCTGTTTTGCCCCGACCATCTGGACATGGTTAAGCGAGGCGCCAGTGTGCGCCGCGCCGCCCTCGATGACTTTGGCATGCAACTGAGCGCACGCTATGCCGATCTCGCGAGCACCTATGGGCGCTGCGTGACCCAGCGTAACGCCTTGCTCAAGGAGGCCTGGTGCTGCCGCGAGATGCTCGGCGCGTGGAACGATTCGATTGCCCGCGCGGGCTCGGCCCTGCTCGTGCACCGGTTGGCTCTGCTCGACCGGCTGGCGGGCCATGTGCACACTGCCTACGGGCAAGTGGCGTCCGGCGAGGCTGCCAGCGTGACCTATACGTCCACACTGGGGGATTTGCCCCAGGTCGAGGATCGCGAAGAGCTGAAGGGCTGGGCGTACGAGCGCATGCTGGCCGCCCTTGATGAGCACGCCGACGAGGAAATTCGCCGCGGCGTGACGTTGGTGGGACCGCATCGCGATGAGATTGAGTTTGCCGTGGCGGGCCGCTCCGCCCGTTCATTTGCCAGCCAAGGTCAGCAGCGAACGTTGGTTCTGGCCTGGAAGGTGGCGGAGGTGGCCGTGGCTCGCGATGTCCTGGGCACCGCCCCGCTGCTGCTTTTGGACGACGTGATGAGCGAACTCGACGGCGAGCGCCGCGGTGCTTTTCTGCGGTTGATCGGCGATGATATCCAGACGGTCATAACCACGACCAACCTGGGGTACTTTACCGATGACCTGCTTGGTCGAGCCAAGGTGGTGAACATGGGTGAGACGTGCTAATTACGAGCGCGAGAGCGAAACGGTCGCCTTCAGTGGGTTTTTGAACGCAGAGCGCCAGC
>USBA01000242.1 GCA_900552735.1 uncultured Collinsella sp.
TCGACCAATCTGTTTTTCAATTTTATCGGTGATCTGCTGCTGTGCATCTCGTTCTTTGTGGCGCTCATCATGATGTCTTGCATGAGCCTTCGTTTGGGCTCGGCCCCGAACGCACGGGTTTTCACAAGCCGCCTTGTCCTTTGGTCGATAGCGACGGGCGCCGTGTTTTCGTTTCTTGACTTTTTAACGATTCCTGCCGCAGTTGTCGCCCTACATTGCTTTTTCGCCTTCATTGCGCTCCCCAAGGGTGAGCGCCCCAAGCGTTGCGTCGTCACGATGCTGCAGACGCTCTTTGGGTTTGGGCTTTCGTTTGTGTTTACCTGGGCGATGAAATGGGTTGTCGCGGCGTTTGTGCTGGGCTGGGACGAGGTCTTTTCGAACGTTCTGGGCGAGATGGGCCTTTGGTCTGCGCATGGGACTTCGTCACTGTTGCCCCAGGCTGACTGGCCTCAGATTTTGAAGGAGTTTTATTGCATGAGCCCGCAGCTGTTCGCCATTTGCTCAACTGCCGGTTATGCGATGATCTCGAACGTCGTTTGCCTTGTTTCGTTTGCTGCCGTATTGGCGATTTGGATTGCCGCGCTCGTTTGCTCGATACGGGGCGGCGCGCAAGGCGGTCGTCGTCGACAGGTGTTGATCCAGTCGCTGCTCATGACACTGCCTCTGGTTGTTGTTCTGGGTTATTTCGTTGTTATGCATGACCATGCGATCGTTCATATTCCGGTATTTGGCTGCAAGAATTGGTCGATTGTCTTTGCGATTTTATTTGTTTCGGGTGTAAGCGCGCTTCGTGGTCTGAGGAGTCAGATGGTCGCTTAGCCGTCCATACGGGCCTTGATGGACTCGACTACGGCCCTGCGCACGATATCCACGAGGAGCAGGGAAAGCGCGAGGCAAAGGCTCATAAGGATCCTGAGCAAAATGGCGGCGGCAAGCGGTGCGTATTCCACGACGCCGACGCGGGTGGCTTGGAAGGTCCACTGAAATGTGTGGAATACCGCGATGCCAGCGACCGCGATTTAGCGCAGCGCTTCGATGACTATGTTGCGTGCGGCTTTGGGCTGCATGACTTCCTTTCGCTTCGGTTCGCCTCTGCGGGCTCCATAGATTATATAAACGCCCGCGGGCGGGACGACCCTTTGATACCATTAACGGCAGGTATTTCCTAAGGAGCACATTTGTCTACTAATTCCTCTGGCAGCCCTGTCCTGTCGCTGCTTATTCCCATCTACAACGTTGAGCGCTACCTGCGCGAGTGCCTCGATTCCGCCGTTGCGCAGACACTCGAGGACATCGAGATTATCTGCATCAACGACGGCTCTACCGACAACTCTCCGGCGATAATCCGCGAGTATATGCAGCGCGATGCGCGTGTGAAGATGATTGATAAAGCCAACAGCGGCTACGGCGACTCGATGAACCGTGGCTTGGAGATGGCTCGCGGCAAGTACGTGGGCATTCTGGAGTCCGATGACTTTATGGCGCCCGACGCCCTGGAAAAACTCGTGTCGGCGGCCGAGCGCTTCGGTGCCGATTTTGCAAAGGCGAATTTTGACTTCTACTGGTCTAAGCCCGAGGAGCGCCGCTCACTGCACGAGATGTTTAAGGCAAGGGACTGTGGCAAGCCGGTGCACCCGAGCGACACGACGCAGTTCTTTAAGCAAAAGCCGTCGATTTGGTCGGCCGTGTACCGCCGCGATTTTCTTGAGCGCAACGGCATCAAGTTTCTGCCGACTCCGGGGGCATCCTTTCAGGACACGTCGTTTGCCTTTAAGGTGATCGCATGCGCCGACAAGGCCGTTTACCTGCACGATGCCGTGCTTTCGTATCGTCAGGACAACGAGAACTCCTCGGTTAATTCTTCGGCTAAGGTCTTTTGCGTCAATACCGAGTATGCCGAGATCGAGCGCTGGATCCGAGAAGATTATGCTCGCGATCACGCAAGCGATGACGTCGCCCGCATGCTCAAGTTCAATCAGCTCATTAAATACGATTCGTATATGTGGAACTATGTGCGCTTGGCGCCTAAGTTCTATAAGGAGTTCCTGGTGCAGATGGCCAAGGAGTTCCAAACGGCCTTGGACGCCGGGGAGTTTTCGCTGGACGATCTTAAGCCGTGGAAGCGCGCGAATCTCGCTGCCATCCTCAAAAATCCCGAGGGCTGGGTTGACGAGCATCCGCACTTTGCAACGGATGGCGCCTTGGGGCGCGCTAAGTATTACGCCTCAGTTGGAGGCCCTGGTGTGGTCGCCGCCTTCCTCATCGAATCGTTGAGGGGGTAGGCGACATGGGAGAGTCCTTGAGCCCCAAAGCGACTATTGTCGTTCCCGTATACAACTCAGCGC
>USBA01000243.1 GCA_900552735.1 uncultured Collinsella sp.
CATGGAGGCATACTACGCGGTGCTCTGCCACGAGGGCTATCTGGACCTCGACGACGTCAAGGCCCGCTTCTCCAAGTTCGGCAGCCCCTACATCGGGCATCCCAACAACAAGCTCAAGGGCATCGAGATGAACTCCGGTTCGCTCGGCCACGGTCTGCCCGTGGCGGTGGGCATGGCGCTCGCCGGCAAGATGGACGGTCGCGACTACCGCGTCTACACCATCATGGGCGACGGCGAGCTTGCCGAGGGCTCGGTCTGGGAGGGCGCCATGAGCGGCGGCAACTACCAGCTCGATAACCTGTGCGCGCTCGTGGACCGCAACCGCCTGCAGATCAGCGGCAGCACCGAGGACGTCATGAAGCAGGACTCGCAGGAGGAGCGCTGGGCCGCCTTCGGCTGGAACGTGCTGTCCATTCCGGGCAACGACGTCCAGGCCATCGACGCCGCGCTGACGCTTGCGGCCGAGACCAAGGGTAAGCCCACGGTCATCATTCTCAACACGGTGAAGGGCTATGGCTCGCCCGTTATGGAGGACAAGGCCGCCTGGCATCATCACCTGCCCAACGATGAGGAATATGCCCAGATCATCGCCGATTTCGCTGCCCATAAGGAGGCCATCAATGGCTAACAAGATCGCCAACCGCAAGGTTATCTGCGACACGCTGCTCGAGGCCGCCAAGACCGATAAGGACATCGTCGTCCTGTGCTCCGACTCCCGCGGCTCCGCATCGCTCACGCCGTTCTTCGATCAGTATCCCCAGCAGTCCGTCGAGGTCGGCATCGCCGAGCAGGACCTGGTGAGTATCGCCGCCGGCATGGCTTCGTGCGGCAAGAAGGCCTGGGCCGCCTCGCCGGCGTCCTTTGTGACCACGCGCTCGTATGAGCAGTGCAAGGTCGACGTCTCGTACTCCAACACCAACGTCAAGCTCATCGGCATCTCGGGCGGCGTGTCCTACGGCGCTCTGGGCATGAGCCATCACTCCGCGCAGGATATCGCCGCCATGAGCGCGATTCCCAACATGCGCGTGTATCTGCCGAGCGATCGTTTTCAGACTGCCGAGCTCGTGCGCGCCCTGGTTGCCGACAACAAGCCGGCCTATATCCGCGTGGGTCGCAACCCGGTCGAGGACGTGTACACCGAGGACGAGTGCCCGTTCCAGATGGACCGCGCCACCTGGGTGCGTCGCGGCACCGATGTGACGATTGTCGCCACCGGTGAGATGGTCCGCCATGCCGTGGACGCCGCCGATCTGCTCGCCGAGCAGGGCATCTCCGCCACCGTGCTCGACATGTACTGCGTCAAGCCGCTCGATGCCGAGGCCGTGATCGAGGCCGCTGGTGCCACGCGCGCCGTCGTGACCGTCGAGGAGCACAGCCCCTTTGGCGGCCTGGGCTCCATGGTCGCGCAGGTCGTGGGCGAGCATTGCCCGCGTCCGGTTAAGTGCTTGAGCCTGCCCGACGCGCCGGTCATCACCGGCACGAGCCCCGAGGTCTTTGCGCACTACGGCCTCACCGGCGAAGGCATTGCCAAGACCGTTGCCGAGTTCCTTCCCGCAGAGTAATTGGAATGTGACAAAGGGACAGTCCCTTTGTCACATTCATTTTGAAAGGGGTGGCCATGGGCCGCTACATCATCGGAATCGATCAATCCACGCAGGGCACGAAGGCGCTGCTGGTGGACGAGGGCGGCCATCTGATTCATCGTGCCGACCGCTCGCATCGCCAGATTGTCAATGATGCCGGCTGGGTGAGCCATGATCCGGTCGAGATCGCCGCCAACGTGTTGGCCGTGGCGCGTGCCGTGGTGGAGGAGACCGGGGTCAATCCGGCCGACATTGCCGGCATTGGCATCTCCAACCAGCGCGAGACCACCGTTGCCTGGAACCGCACGACGGGCGAGCCGCTGTGTGACGCCGTGGTGTGGCAGTGTGCCCGCGCCCGCGAGCTGTGTGACGAGCTTGCGGCGCGCGAAGGCGTGGCAGAGCTGGTGCGTGACACAACGGGTCTGGTGCTCTCGCCCTACTATCCGGCGGGCAAGATGGCTTGGATCCTCGCGAACGTTCCGGCGGCTGCCGAGGCCGCGGCGTCGGGTGAGCTGTGTCTGGGCACCATCGATGCCTGGGTGGTATGGACGCTCACGGGCGGCGCGGAGTTTCGCTGTGACTGGTCCAATGCCAGCCGCACGCAGCTCTTCGACCTGCGCCGTGGCTGCTGGAGCAAGCCGGTGTGCGAGGCCTTTGGCATCGATTCGGCCTGCCTGCCGCAGGTGACCGACTCCGACGGTCTGTTTGGCACAACGGACCTGGGCGGCTTTTTGCCC
>USBA01000244.1 GCA_900552735.1 uncultured Collinsella sp.
CAGGTGCCGCCCACGCCCATCAGGAAGACGGCGTCATAGCCCTCGTCGGCGACCTTGTCTGCGAGCGCGGTCATCTTCTTACCGGTCTCGTAGAGCGCCTTGCCGTCCTCGAGGTAGCCCTCCTGGTCGAAATGCATGATCTCGATCTTCTCGGTTTCCTTCATTTGCTTCTCCTTTCTGGGGCTGCTTTAGCAATCCCCTATGCCAACGAGCGACAACGCCCGCCTACATTCCGTAACACTCAGCCGCTTTAGCCTTAAGCGTGTTGACCGATTCCTCGTAGCCTTCCGCCTTAACCTCCATTTGCTTGGAGACGGCATCGAGATACGGATGGACATCCCACGAGTTCAGGCGCTCGGTGACAATCGCCGCCATCGTCTGGAAGAACACCAGGTTGGGAATCGCGCTCAGCAGCGGAGCTACCTGCGGCACTGCGATCTCGTGAGCCTTGCCCTTGGGGTGCATGGTCAAAAGAACTGTCTTCTTCGTTACCTTCGACAGCGCGTCGGCGATATTTGCCAGACGCTCGGACCCTTGAGGGTCGTCGACGATAAACACCAGATAGCCCGGGGTAATCTGCATCTCGGGACCGTGGACGAACTCCTCGCCCTCGTGGTGCATGGCCGGAATCTTGATGGTCTCGCTCAGCTTGAGCGCCGCCTCTTCGGCAACGCCATAGTTGGGACCGTTGCCCACAACCATGGCCGGCACATGCTCCGACAGCCCGAGTAGATGATCCTGGACATATACCTCGGCGGTCTTGCACATCGTGGCGTTGGCCTGAATGGCCTCGCGCAGGTCGTCAAGACGCTGAACAACGCCATCGGCGTCAATCGTTCCACACGCCTGACCACCGTAAATGCCAAAGAGCACCAGGTACTCGATGAGCGTCTGAACGCCCAGGGTCACAAAGTCCACCGACTCGACGCCCACGCCGTAGTCGAGGACGATATCGGCATGCTCCTTAATGGGAGCCTCGATGTTTGCCGTGAGCGCGACTGCGGCCATGTCGTGCGCGCGCATGTAGTCTAGCGCTGCAATCGTATTGGTCGAATAGCCGCTCTGAGAAATGGCAATGTTGAGCGCGTTTTGCGGATAGGTGTGCTCGAAATCGACAAAGGCCTCGGGCGTCACGACGGACACCTGCATCTGCAATGCGTCCTGCAGGTAATCGCGGGCGCAATCGGCAGCATGACGGGACGAACCAGAAGCAACGATGCGCAGCGCGCCAAAGGATGCGGACTGGAAAATATCGACGAGCTGGCTTACAAGTTCGAACGAACGCTCGAGGTTCTCGCCCATACGCACATGGGCAAGCTGAACGTAATCGAGCATTTTCATCGTCTCACCTCGTACAAATCATTAGTATTTGATACCAATCACAGTTACAGGTTACGACTTTTTGATACCTATCTGCTGACCAATCTTTTCCCTTCGGCGAACGGTCGATTTTGGACCATGTAAGGTTGTATATACAGTCAGCTTAACGAATCAAATTTCAGTCAGCTTTTTCAGCACGTTTATGCAAAAGCACCAGTTAGTACGTATAGGTATATCCGCCCGCATCGCCGCGGTTGAACGACTTGACGTATTCGATTGCCTGTCCGCTTGCATCGAAGCTCACGCACTCCAGCGTCAAGGCAAGATCGCCCTGCTCCAGCCCAAGCAGGCCGGCATCGCGCGCGCCCAGCGCTTCGATATCGAGCTTTTCCTGTGCCATGACCGGCTTTCGCCCCAACATCTCATAGGTCTCGTAAAGACTGAACACCGACACGTCGATCTCTTCGATGGTTGGGAACAGCAAGCAAGGAATCAGCGCCATCTCAATTGATACGGGGTCGCCATTAATGCAGTTAAGACGTCGAATGGAATAGAGCAGGTCGTCCTCGGCGATACCAAACAGGTCGGCGTAGTATGGCCCCGCATAACGCTTGGAGCGCGCCAGAATGCGAACAGACGGCTCGCCTCCCGAGGCGCGAACCGATTCGCGGAAGCCACCCATGCGCTCAAAAATAGCAGGCACTTTCTGCGCCACGAAGGCGCCCTTTCCCCGAACACGGCGAATCTGGCCGCGACGAACTAGCTCGTCCACGGCACTTCGAATAGTCAGGCGCGTCGTACCAAATTCCTCGGCAAGTTCATTCTCAGACGGAATCATCGAACCCGTGGGGTATATGCCGCGCTCGATACGTTCCTCAATACGACGTCGAATGCGCATATAAACCGGAGTGGCATCTACTGTTTCAGCCATTGCTCACCTGCCACGCTCCTCATACCGTTCTT
>USBA01000245.1 GCA_900552735.1 uncultured Collinsella sp.
CTATCGCCGCCATCCTCGCCATGCGTCCGCGCGTCTTAGTGCTCGATGAGCCAACCGCAGCACTCGACCCCGCCAGTTCCACCTTGGTCTTCGAGACGCTGCGCGAGGCAAACCGCGCGCTCGGCATCACCATCGTCGTCGTTGAGCAAAAGGTCGCTCTGCTTTCGGAGTACTGCAACCGTGTGTTGGTGCTCGATCACGGCCAGATCGCGCTGCAAGGTGAGCCGCACGAGGTCTTCGCACGCACCGACGAGCTTCGCACCATCGGCGTCGATTGTCCGCGCGTCACGCGCATCTTCAACAGTCTCGAGGCCGATGGCTTGGTAAGCGGCACGCCCTGTCTGGATGTCGACGAGGCAGAACGCCTGATAACGGAAATCGTCGACCCCGACCGTGCGACAAGCGATACCCAGGCTCCCGCAGGCTCCCCGCACGCGCCGTCGCTGCGCCCGCATGCGAAAGACGCCGAGCCGGTGCTCACCTTTGACCATGTCGAGTTTTCCTACCCCCATGGAGGCGCCGCCGTCCACGACCTCAACTTGACGCTCTACCCCGGCGAGCTCGTGGGCATTGTCGGCCAAAACGGAGCCGGCAAAACCACGCTCACCAAACTGCTCACGGGTTTGCTCAAGCCCGCATCGGGCAGCGTACGCGTTACGGGCTTGGACACGGCATCGGTTCCCACGAGCCGCATCGCACGCGAAGTGGCAACGCTTTTCCAGAACCCCGACCGCCAAATCTGCAAAGACACCGTGCTCGACGAGGTCGCCTTTGGTCTAGAGCTTGCCGGCATCGACCGCGCCGAAGCCCTGCGTCGCGCCCAGCTGGTCATCGACCGCTTTGGCCTGCCCGCCGACGAGGCACCGTTCTCGCTGTCACGCGGCCAGCGCCAGATGGTGGCGCTGGCATCCGTTGTAGTGATCGAGCCCAAGATCGTGGTGCTCGACGAACCCACGAGCGGCCTGGACTACCGCGAGTGCATGACCGTCATGGAAACGGTGCGCACCATGGCAGAGCGCGGTTGCGCCGTCATCATGGTCTGTCACGACATGGAAGTCGTTTCCGACTTTGCCGAGCGCATCGTGGTGATGGCCAACGGTCGCATCCTCGACCGCGGCCGCACGCACGAGCTATTCTCGAACATCGAACTCATGCAGCGTGCCTACGTTGAGCCGCCCCAGGTCATCGAACTCTCGCGCCGTCTGGCATCCACCGTCTCGCCCTCCTTTACGCAGGTGAGTGAGGTCACCGATATCGTTCGCATTACCGAGGAGATGGTCCGCCGTGGTTAACGTCATCGACTACATGCCGGGCGACACGCTGCTACACCGCCTGAACCCCGTCATCAAACTGGGCCTCGCCGCCGCCATCATCATCGGCATTTTCTTGTCCGACACCTATGTGGCACTGCTGGGCTTTCTGGCACTCACGCTCGCGCTGGGAGCCTACGCCGGCGTCGTCGACCGCCTGCTCGCGCTGCTCAAGCTACTGATTCCGCTCGCGCTCATCATGCTGGTGCTGCAGCTGGCTTTTATGCGCGATGGCAACGTGGTGTGGAGCTTTGTCACCGATGAAGGCCTCATCACCGGAACAAAGGCCTGCCTGCGTCTGCTGGGCGTGGCGCTACCGCTCATCCTGATGCTCATGGTGACCAAGCTCAACGACCTTGCCAACGCCTGCGTCGAGGTGCTGCACGTTCCGTATCGTTACGCCTTCACCTTTACCACGGCGCTGCGCTTTGTGCCGGTGTTTGGCCAGGAGATGAACGCCATCATGGAGGCGCAGACCGCACGCGGCATCGAGTATGACACCAAGAACCCCATCAAGAAGCTCAAGCTCATGCTGCCGCTGTGCGTGCCGCTACTGATCTCGAGCGTGGGTAAAACCGATGCCACGGCCCTGGCAGCCGAGCAGCGCGGCTTCTACCTGCGCACGCGCGCGAGCTCGTACAAGCGCTACCCCATCAAGAGCCTGGACATTGCCATACTTATTGTCAGCATTGCCCTCATCGTCCTCGGCTTCCTGTTTTAACCCATCGCCCCCGGCAACCGACAAATGCAAAAGACCCCGGCCCGCATCAAACGAGCCGAGGCCTTACTGTTTACCCAGATAAAACCTACCAAAATAAACCTGTCCCTTTTTTGGCAGGTCGAGGGCTACAGGCGGTAGGGGGCGCCGCTGCGAATGATGGATTCGCGCACCAGGACGTCCATGGCGTCAAGGGTAATCTCGGGCATCTCCCGGTACTTTTG
>USBA01000246.1 GCA_900552735.1 uncultured Collinsella sp.
CAACATATATGTCGTATACCGAAGACCGGAATTAGTTGGCCATAACGCCTTCGGTCCAGGCCTCGACGTCCTCGATACGCAGGACGTTGGCGACCTCGGCCACGCAGTCGACGCCTGCAAGCTCGGCGGCAGCGGCCTGGATGTCCTTCTCGAGCGCGCGGTGCGTCAGGAAGATGACGGAGCAGGTGTCGGTGACGCCCGATTTGCCATCCTCGACCTGGTTGATGAGCGAGATCGAGATGTTGTGCTTGGCAAAGATATCGACCGTCTCGGACAGGGCGCCCACGCGGTCGGCAACCTTCAGGCGCACATAGTACTTGGTCTGGAGCTCGTCCATGGGCTTAAAGGCGAGGTTGTGACCATAGGGCTCAATCTCGGGCAGCGGAGCCACGCCGCGGCTGATCTGCTCGGAGAGCGACAGGATGTCGCCCACGACGGCGCTCGCGGTGGGGAAGGAGCCTGCGCCGGCACCGTAGAACATGGTCTCGCCCACGGCGTCGCCTACCACGTAGACAGCGTTCATGGCGCCGTTGACCTTGGCAAGCATGTGGTCGGCGGGGATCAGCGTGGGATGCACGCGGACGTCGACGCCGGCGTCGGTATTGCGGGCGATGCCGAGCAGCTTAATGGTGTAGCCGAGCTCGCGGGCCTGGGCGATGTCCTCGGCGCCGATGGTACGGATACCCTGCTGGTAAACATCGTCGGTGGTAACGCGGGTGCCAAAACCGATGGAGGCGAGGATTGCCGTCTTGCTGGCGGCATCGAAGCCGTCGACGTCGGCGGACGGGTCGGCCTCGGCATAGCCCTTTGCCTGGGCGTCGGCGAGCACGTCAGCGTAATCGGCGCCCTCGGCGTCCATGCGCGACAGGATGTAGTTGGTGGTGCCGTTGAGAATGCCAGCGATGGTCAGGATCTTGTTGCCCACCAGGTCGTGCTCGAGCGTGCTGACAATGGGGATGCCACCGCCGCAGCTGGCCTCGCACTTAATCTGCACGCCGCACGCGCGCGCCTTCTCGGCGAGCGTCTCGACATGACGGCCCAGCAGGGCCTTGTTGGCAGAGACGACGTGCTTGCCGTTCTCGAAGGCGGTGGTGAAGATTTCGGTCGCGGGGTGCTCGCCGCCGATGAGCTCGACGACGATATCGACGGCGGGGTCGGTGACGACGTCGTGCCAGTCGCTCGTAAAGGCCTCGCGCTCAATACCGGCGGCTTCGGCCTGCTCCCAGGCAAGCGCGCAGGCGCGGGTTAGCTTAAGGTCGATGCCGTAGGCGGCCAGGTACTCATCGTGGTGGCTCTTGATCAGACGGGCCACGCCGCCGCCGACGGTTCCAAGACCGATCAGACCGACGTTCACGGTGCGCAGGGGTTCGCTCATAGATAGCTCCTTCGTGCATCTTATGGATGGATTAACCGCTTAAAGGTTGAGTGCATTCTAGCGTGAACCGAGGGCGCGTGCTCGCCAGTTAACAGGAGTCGCACAAAACGGCACCCCCGAAACGCTGCGGAAACATTGGAAACACGCTCGCTACAAACGAACTCCCGTAACAAACTGTCAACGTTTGGGCCATAAGGTTTGCCCTGTACCGCAAGACGGCCGCACCGCGGCCAGCGAAAAGGGGGACACCATGTTCAGCATCAACAGCACACTCAGCCGTAGGAACTTCCTTGCCGGCGCCGCCGCGCTCGGCAGCACCGTCGCGCTTGCCGGCTGCTCCTCGGGTGGCTCGGATGGCGGCTCCGCTGATGACGGCAAGTCTTTCAAGATCGGTGTCATCGGCCCTCTGACCGGCGCCGCGGCAACCTATGGCGTCTCGGCCGAGAAGGGCGCTAAGCTCGCTGCCAAGGATTTCTCGACCAAGGACCTCAAGCTCTCGCTTAAGTCCGAGGACGACGTCGCCGACGGCGAGAAAGCCATCAACGCCTTCAATACCCTGTGCGACTGGGGCATGCAGGCGCTCGTCGGCCCCGTCACCACCGGTGCCGCCGTTGCCGTCTCGGGCGAGATTGCCGACGACATGCTCATGGTCACGCCTTCTGCATCGTCGCTCGACGTCACCAAGGACAAGACCACGGTCTTCCAGGTCTGCTTCACCGACCCCACCATGGGCACGAGCGCTGCGAAGTTCTTGGCCGAGAAGTACGCAGACGCCAAGATCGCCCTGTTCTACAACTCCGGCGATACGTACAGCTCGGGCGTTGCCGATGCATTCGCCGAGCAGGCCAAGGAGTCCAAGCTCGATATCG
>USBA01000247.1 GCA_900552735.1 uncultured Collinsella sp.
ATGTAGCAGACGTTCTCGGGACCGGCCTCCTTGCGGTACTGGCGGATAGCCTCCACGAACGGCTGCGACTCGATGTCGCCGATCGTGCCACCCAGCTCGGTAATGACAACGTCGGAGCCAGTCTGCTCCTCAATGCGGCGGAATTTGTCCTTGATAGCATTGGTGACGTGCGGGATCACCTGGACGGTACCGCCCAAAAAGTCACCGCGACGCTCGCGGGCAATCAGGCTCTTGTAAATGGCGCCCGTCGTAAAGTTAGAATCGCGGGTCAGGTTCTCGTCAATAAAGCGCTCGTAGTGGCCCAGGTCCAGATCGGACTCGTAGCCGTCCTCGGTCACAAAGACCTCACCGTGCTGGAACGGGCTCATGGTACCGGGGTCGACGTTCAGATACGGGTCGGCCTTCTGCATCGTCACCTTGTAGCCGCGCGACTTGAGCAAACGGCCCAGCGATGCCGCGGTAATGCCCTTGCCCAAAGACGAAACCACGCCGCCGGTCACAAACACATGCTTAGTCATATTGAATTACCTGCGCTTCCCGTAGAAGTTGTCCATACACATCTTACGGGTCTTCATTGTAATACTCGAGAAAGAAGCAGTTCGCCATTTTTCACCAAAGTGCTTGCATTTCTCCATCTCGAAACAAAACGCCGCCCGGGACCCGAGCGGCGTAACAACATCTTAGGCGGCAGAACGTTACCGATCGGCAAGCTCGTCCCTGAGCATATCCCGAACGAGCATACCCGCGCGGATGCCTTTCAGATACCACCCGCCACGCTCGGTAAGGCAAATACCATTTGCAAGCTGGCCGCCGTCGTCGCTATAACGCGAGACGACATCGATCATGCCTTCGGAATCCAAGCGATCGATTGCCGCGCGGGCACGATACGGCGAAACCCCCACGCGCTCGGCAAGCGTTTTGCGCGAGAAACCATACGGCCCGCCATTGTCTTCGGTTTGCTGGTCGATCTCCATCAACACCAGCACCTCGACACGCTTCATATCGTTAACACTCGCACGACCCTTGCCCGCCATAGCAGCCTCCTCAAACCGAGCACGAGCATCTAACGCGCCGTGCGCGACCGACACACCTCACGATGGCAGGTAATATCCATCATGCGGCATCCCGCTAAGGATGAAACAGTTACGATTATTGTATACCGCCCAAATTGTTTTTAGGCAGGTAAACGGCTATTTTTCGCCGAAATAGACGCTTTATTGATCAAAAAGCCGTACTGGGCGCTAACCCGATACGGCCAAAATGCGATGCAATTACCGCGGTACTTCAAACTTAGCGATGGAAGAAACCGCGGCGCTCAAACTTGGGCTCGCAGCACACGTTGATACCCAGTTTGCGCAGTACCGTCTCGTCCGTCGGCGAGATAATCACGCTAAAGAAGGCATCGCAACCGCGCAGCTGCTCCAGGCCCGAAAGGACACGAGCGGCCGTCTCGCTCGTAGCCGAGGTGATCGACAGCGCCATAAGCGTCTCGTCGGTGTGAAGGCGCGGGTTTTTGCTGCCCAGGAAATGCGTCTTGAGCTTGCTGATGGGCTCGATCGCCTCGTCGCTGATGACTTCAAGCTCAAGGTCGACGCCCGAAACATGCTTGAGAGCGTTCATAATGAGCGAACTTGCGGCGCCCAGGCGCGTGGAGGTCTTACCGGTCACCACGGAACCGTCCGGCATGACCATGGCGCCCACGGGACCACCCGTCAGCTGCTCCCTGGTTAGGGCCGCCGAGCGCGCCGGTGAGTAGTTCTTATCGATGCCGGCCTTCTTCATAATAATCTTGAGACGGTCGACTTGCTCATCGCCCACACCGGTACGGCGCACATTTTCGACCGCGGTAAAGTAGCGGCGGACGATCTCCATCTTGGAAGCGTCGCGGCAGGCATCGTCATCGGTGATGGCAAAGCCGACCATATTGACGCCCATGTCCGTGGGACTCTGGTAGGGGCTCTTGCCTAGGATCTTTTCCATCCGGGCACGGACCACCGGGAAGGCCTCGACGTCGCGGTTGTAGTTGACCGTGGTCTTGTTGTAGGCCTCAAGGTGAAAGGAATCGATGATGTTGGCATCGTCGAGGTCCGCCGTGGCGGCCTCGTAGGCAATATTGACCGGATGCGTAAGGGGCAGATTCCAAACCGGGAAGGTCTCGAATTTGGCATAGCCGGCGGCCGTGCCATGCTTGTGCTCGTGATAGAGCTGAGACAGGCAGGTGGCAA
>USBA01000248.1 GCA_900552735.1 uncultured Collinsella sp.
CCCGCGACCTAGGTTTGAAGGGCTGAGTGCCGGTTAGGGGGGTTTGACGCTTCGACTGGTCCGCCGTTCGTTAGAACGGCGGAACCAACCCTACATCACCATAACGTAGCGTGATCCCACGTAGTACTGCTTACCCATCAGGACCGGCTCGCCATTGGGACCAGTAAAGCTGGCACGCAGGTTGAGCAGCGGATCGTGCGGAGCAATGCCCAACTCGGCCGCCTGCTCGGCATTGGCACGAACGGCCTCGGCCGTGCGGTAGCCAACTGAGACAATCGGCGTTCCGCCAACACGCTCGACCTCGGCAAAAATCGACTTGTCCTCAAGATCGGCCGTCAACAGCTCACGGCAGGCGTCAAACGGCACAAAGACGTTCTCCTCAAAGATGGGCTCGCCGTCGGCCGTACGCACGCGCTTGATGTGCAACAGCAGCGCGTCCTTCTGCAGGCCAAAGAACTCCATCTCGTTTTGACGTGCCGGCACAATCTGGCGATCGACCACATGTGCGCCGGCCTTCATGCCATTGTCGGCACACAGCGCGGTAAACGTCTGCAGCGTCGAGGCGTGGAACTGACGATTGATATGCGGCGTGGAGACAAAGGTGCCACGGCCCTGCTGCTTAACCAGGTAGCCATCGGAGCACAGCTCCTCGACGGCGCGGCGCACCGTAATGCGGCTCACGTCGTACTGCTCGGCTAGCTCAAGCTCGGACGGAATACGCTCCTTGGGTGCATAAACACCTTTCTCGATCGCATCCTTGATTTCGTCGTAAATCTGCTGGTAAAGCGGTGCATTTTTGGGCGCAGGCATATCTAATCACTCTTATCGAAATATTGAAATAACTAATACGTATATAACGTCTAGTTTCATGTTACCTCATAATGATAAAACGATACACCGCATACAGCAAATCCTTACCTGCCGTCGTCCTGCTGCAGGCTATCCTGCTCGCTGAGGCGCGCCTGCCTGCTGGCCATGCGTGCGGGCTTGTCGGGATCGGGAACGGCCGTGGGCATGGGCTCGTCGACATGACCGCCCCACCAGCCGCCCACAAAGTTGAGCGTGTGGAACACATTGATCACAGCGCCGGGATCAATGTCGCACACCAGCTTGATAATGTCCTGACTCTCGTAGGTCGAGACAACGGCGTGCAGCAGATACATCTTCTCGCGGCTGTATCCGCCAATGACCTCGGCGCAGCTAATGCCATGCTGAAAATGGTCAACATAGGCGGTCATGACCTCGTCCGCCTTGCGCGTCGTGATCTGCAGCGTCACGCGGTCGTAGCGACGATAGAAGCTGTCGATGGTCTTGGTCGAAATAAACTGGAACACGATGGAGTACGCCGCCTTGTCCCAGCCAAACATAAAACCAAAGATCGCCAGGATAAAGCAGTTAAAGCCAAAGATGACGCCCCAGATGGTCTTGCCCGTGTGGTTGGACACCCACAGCGCGATAAAGTCGGTGCCGCCGGTCGACGCGCCCGACTTAAGCGCGATGGCAGCGCCCAGGCCCGAGACCACGCCGCCAAAAATGATGAGCATGATCTTGTCGCCCAAAAACGGCGCAAAGTGAAAAATGTTGAGGAACAGCGACGAGAGCGCAACCTGCGTCATCGAGAAGATGACGAAGCGTTTGCTGATGCCGCTCCAGCACAGAAGCGCCACGGGAATATTGAGCGCGAGCATGCCGAGCGAGGTGTCGATATGAACGCCGCCGAGTGAGGTGACGCGATCGAGGAGGACCGCGACGCCGGTGAGACCGCTCGGAAGCAGATCGGCGGGCTGAATGAACGCCTGGATCAGGAAGGTCTGCAGAATAGCGGATATGGTGACCGCCACCGCCGTGATGGCGCGACGGACGATGGTAAGACGGCCGAGCACGAGCACGCGGTCCGTGAGCTTATCGATGGCGTTCGCCACGTAGGCTCCTTTCGAAGGCAGATGTAATTGTGGGGCATGTCGGCGATTGTAACAGGAGTAAGAAAAAACCACCACAAAGGTGCCTGTCCCCTTTGTGGTGGTTTGCTGCTAGATGGCAGAAAGGATGTCGGCGAGGTTGTCGATGATGGTATCGGCGGCGGACTGGTCCAGGTTGACGCCCTCGTGCGGACGCAAAGCCAAAACGCGAGCACCGGAGCGCTTGCCTGCCTCGATACCCATCGGCGAGTCCTCGATGACCAGGCACTCGGCCGGCTCCACGCCCC
>USBA01000249.1 GCA_900552735.1 uncultured Collinsella sp.
CGATCTTAAAGTTATAACGCGCGACCTGCAGGAAGTCTATGCCACGCCGGTATCAAAGCCGATTCCGGCGGGTGTGCGCGAAGAGCTGCGCGCTCAGGAGCACGGGCATGCCCACGCCTTTACCGTGGCGTCCGATCCCGATGTGATGTACCGCGCCTTCCCACTGCTAGGCGGATCGGCATTGCTCGCCCAAGACGTATCGGAGCTCAACGAGCTCAATCGCGAGCTGGCGTACCGGCGCATGGAATTGCAGCGCCAAAACGAGCTACTTACGGCCGACTACGATCTTAAGACGCATCTTGCCGACCAGGAGGCCGAGGCCTTGCTGGTCAAAGATGTCGACCAGGCGCTTGCCCGCGCGCTCGATGAGATGTATGGGCTGCTGGGCTCGCTGCCGCCGTTAACCGATGAGGCATCCTCGCATGAGCGCTATCGCATGCTGCAATGTGCCAAGATGCTCGTCGCCTATTGCAAACGCAAGGGCTCGCTCACGTTGGCGCAGCATGGGGAAAGCGGATTTGACCGCGATCGCATCCAACTCATTGCCAACGAGCTGGCAAGTGACTTGCGCACCATCGATGTCGACTGCGCTTCGATCATCGCCATACAGCGTCCGATGCATGCCAGTACGGTAAGCGCGCTGTACGACTGCGTGTATGACTTTGCGTTTTTCGCCTACACCACCGATCATCCGGCACTCATGTACCATCTGAGCGAACACGATTCGTGCAGCGTGGAGCTGCGTGCCACACTCTTTTCCAACGACGAGGAGGTTGCACTGCAGGGGCGTAACGTGGCGTATCGTCTTGAGGGCGAGGCCGGTCAGCTGCGTATGATCGTGCTGATGCCGCGGGCGGGTGAGTGATGATGCAGATGCCGCTTATCCTTCCCCAGATCGTTGCGCTCGATGTGCTCTTTGCCTTGGTGGCATGCCTGCAGACCATCCATGTTCCGCTCATCGCATCGCGTCGTTCGTCTTACAACCGCAAAGTGATTTGCGTCTATGAGTCGAGCCTTGTGCTGCACTTGATTATCTCGGCCGTCATCTTGTTCGCGTCGAGCGGGTCGTATCTGGTGGCGCCGCTCTATGTCGTCGCCGAGGCGGCGGGCGCGCTGCTATGGCTCAACGCCGCGATTGCCGCCTATGGCGTAGTCCTTATGGTGCATTATCGTCGTCCCGTCATGATGGTTGAGCTGCTGCTTGTTGCCGCCGCGACGCCGCCGGTTGTTTACGTCATGGGTTCGGCGTGGCCCGCAGTCCTTATCGCGGAGGGCGCGTTCTTCCTGTTCCGCTCCGTCGCGGCGCTTTTGATGGACGTGCGCAACCGCCAGGAGGACATCACGGCGTTTTCGACGATCGAGACTATTAACGTGATCCCCGTCGGCATTCTGTATCTGGATTTGAAGGGCCGCCCACTGCTCATGAACCGCTGGATGCGCAGGAACCTTGTGGAGCTTCACATGCCCACCGACCTGCACGACATGAGCGATACGTGGGGCGGTCTTCGAAAACTCAGTGCGCAGATGCCCGAGAGCAGCAAAAACCGCGTTCGAATCGACCTGGACCGCTTTGGGGAGGCACGTGCGGTGGTCGAGGTTTCCCCCTCCGAGATTCGTCTGTTCGCGTGCGATGAGGTTATGGTTTCGGGCCGCCCCTTTGAGCGCATTATCGGCTTGGACGTGACGGAGTACGCACATGCCCACGACCGTCTGGCGCAGGCCAACCACCTGCTCGAGCTTGCGGGCCAAGAGCTCCAAGCCCAGATCGAAGAAGTCAAAAAGGTTGCCGACAATGCGGCCTACCTGCGTATGCGCGCCCGCGTACACGACGTGATCGGGCAGCGCCTGTCCATTCTCCATCGATACTTGGAGGAGGGGCGTCTGGATGACGAGTCGCTCGAGCAGATTGACCCGCTGCTGCGCTCGATTGCCGCCGACCTGCGTAGCGGTGGCGACAGCGAGCCGGCGGAGCAGCTCGGCGATATCGTTCATGCCTTTGGCCTGGTGAGCGTGCAGATCGATGTGGATGGATCGCTTCCGGACGATGCACACGTCGCTGCCGCCTTTTTGCAGATTATCCGCGAGGCCTCGACCAACGCCACCAAGCACGCCCAGGCACACCAAGTTCATGTTCGTCTGTGGCAGGAGGGGCCGGTTGCCGGTGCCATTGCGCATATGACGATATCCAATGA
>USBA01000250.1 GCA_900552735.1 uncultured Collinsella sp.
GCGATCTTGCCGACCGTCGTGGTCTTGCCGGCACCGTTAATACCCACAAACAGCACGCAGCTCGGCGTGTCGGAGAACGGATCGCGCTCGGCGGGCACAAAATGTTGCTCGAGCTGCTCGACCAGGGCGCGACGGAGCTGCTGGGCGGTCTTAAGGTTCTTCTTGGCCGCGGCGTCGCGCAGGTCATCGGACACCTTGATAGCGACCTCGGCACCCATGTCACCCATGACGAGAGTGTCCTCAAGGTCCTCCCAAAAATCCTCGTCGACCTCGCCGCCAAAATAAAAGACCTCGTTGAGGGCCTCGCGGCTGCGTTCAAGTCCGCGCGAGAGAGCATCGAAGAATCCCATTATGCATTCACGACCTTTCCGGTTTCGCGATCGAGTTTTTGCGAGACGACGCGACTGACGCCGTCGGCTTGCATCGAGACGCCGTAGAGGACGTCAGCGTCCTCCATAGTACGGCGCTGATGCGAGATAACCAAGAGCTGCGTATCGGAACGCAAAACATCGAGCGCGCCGATGAGCTTGGACAGGTTGGCGTCATCGAGTGCCGCCTCGACCTCGTCCAGCACATAGAACGGCACCGTACGCGTGCGATACACGGCAAAGAGCAGGGCGAGCGCCGTCAGGCTCTTCTCGCCGCCCGACATGAGCATCATCTTGGTGATGCGCTTGCCGCGCGGCTGCGCCACAACCTCGATACCCGTCTCGGCAGGATGCTCGGGATCGGTCATCTCAAGGTGGGCCTGACCGCCCGGGAAGAGCATGGCGAAAATCTCACGGAAGTTCGCATCGACCTTCTCAAAGGTCACCAGGAAGGCTTTACGCATCTTGCGGTCGATGGCCACCGTGATCTTGGTGAGCGCCTTGCGTGCGCTCTCAAGATCGGCCAGCTGCTCCTCGATGTAATCGGCGCGGCGCTTGAGCTGCTCGTACTCCTCCATGGCAACCTGGTTCACAGGGCCAAGGTTGTTGATCTGGCGCACGAGCTGGTTAAGCTCGCGCTCGGCGGCATCGCGGTCGGTAGGCGCAGGAAGCATGAGCGCTTCCTCGAGCACCGTGGTGCCATCGGCGGTAATGGCCTTGATGGCCGCCTCTACCTGCACCTCGAGCTTGCCGCGTGCGACCTTGAACTCATTTTGCGTCGCCGTGGCGGCATCGACCCGCTCCTTGGCACGAGCAACCTCGGCCTTGGCGTCTTCGATGGTCTTCTTAAGCGAGGCCGAGTCCGCCTCCTCGAGCGAAGCCTGGTCACGCAGACGCGCGGCCCAATCCGACGCGCGCTCCAGAAGGGCCGAATAGCGCTCGTGCATAGGGTCGACGCGCAGACGCAGCAACTCGAGCGAGCGCGAAGCCTGGCGTGTTCCGCGGATACGGCGGTCGATGCCCTCCAGGCGATGCTCCAGGTCGGGCACGCGGCCCTTCAGCGAACGCAGGCGTTCGCTCGTCTGGGCTAGGCGAACCTTGGCGTCGGCGAGCTTGCCGGCGGCCTCGGAGTCATCGCGACGTACGCGATCGAGCTCGTCGTTGGCCTCGGCAATCTGCAGACCCAGGTCACTCGCCTGAGCACGGGCCTCATCGCGAGAGCGGGTGAGCTCGTCCACGCGCGGGCGCGCGGCACGGACGGCCTCGGCGGCCTGCTCGCGGCGCTTGAAGATGCGCGCGCGCTCGACCTCGGCGTTGTTGGCGCTCTGCTCCAGACGGCCGATCTCGGACAGCAGGGAGCGGCGCTCGCCCTCAAGACGGGCGATCTCGCCGGCGGCATCGCCCTCAGCGGCACGCGCCTCCTCGACGGCCGCATTGGCCTCGACGACCTGATCCGACACATGCTCAAACACGACAGCCAAATCGGGCTCAAGGCCCTCCAGCTCGCGAATGCGACGCTTGCGCTCCAGAGCACCCGAAGCCTCGCCGGCATCGAGGCCCACGCGCACCAGGCCGCCGCAGGCAACGCGCGCGCCATCGGGAGTCACATAGGTCACGCCGTCAACGACGGGTGCTGCCAGCGCGGCAGCCAAGTCATCGACCACGTAATAGCCGCCGAGCAACGCCTCGACAACCGGGCCATACCCGGCACGCACGGACAGGCGATCGACCAGACGGGAGCCCGCGGCACCCTCGGCGGCGGCACAGCCACTCACGCCGCGCGCCGCCAGCAGCG
>USBA01000251.1 GCA_900552735.1 uncultured Collinsella sp.
CCCGACCCGCGGTCACGAGCGGGGGCTCCTATCTTTTTAGTGCCCTCGGATTGGGTCATAGTGTCTGTCGTTGCCAAGGCATCGGCGTTGCCTTGGCCGTCAATAGTCATTGGGTTCTTAAACGACTACCCAACGGCTATTGCGCACATGGGTCGCATGACAGTCGTCTCTTTTATGTTTCCTTTAGCCGTCGCTGCCTAGGATGGGAGTTAGTCGGCAGGAAGGGAGCGTCTATATGGACGACGCGAGCGAGCGTGCAATCGAAGAGGACATGCTCGATCAGTTCAATTACTTTGACGATGAGGATGAGGAGCTAATCGATCGTCGCGAGCCAGCATCGCTTGACTCATTTGATCTGGTCGATGAAGAGCCCGACGAGGACGAGGGCGAATCGGCGGAGCCCCCACGGTCTTCGCGCCTTGACTCGCTGCTTTCGAGAGCCCCCCTACACCACGGTGTCCGTGCCGGCGCGCTCCATATGAAAACTGACTGGCACCAGATCGTGACGGCAGGCGATGAACTTGCCGTCGATGCGCCGCTCACCGATAAGTCATCCATTATCTGCCGCACCGGCATGCTTATGCTGGCAAGCGGAACAGGCGCCTGGCGCGTGCGCGATACCATGAATCGTGTTGCCGCTGTACTCGGCGTCA
This sequence comes from uncultured Collinsella sp., assembly GCA_900552735.1. GTDB lineage: Bacteria > Actinomycetota > Coriobacteriia > Coriobacteriales > Coriobacteriaceae > Collinsella. Next base: position 654 of record USBA01000251.1, read on the forward strand.
CGATTCACATCGACCTGAGTCTCCTGTCGTTTGAGTGCACCTGCATCGAAGATGGCCACTGCTTTAACGAGGTCGTCAGCCTACCCACAACGGGGGTCAATACTCATCGCATTTGGATGATGGAGAGCTTCTTAAAGGAAATCGAGACATACGGCCGCCGGTTTACCGTGCACGAATACCACGAGATGCTCAAGACCGTTGAGAGCTCAAAGCCCGACTACTCTCCCTGGCAACAGGGCCTTGCGGCAGCCTGTGCTTGCGGCGCCTTCGTCTTTTTGCTCGGCGGCGGTCCTATCGAGATGGCCTGTGCATTCGTAGGCGCTGGTGTCGGCAACTTTGCTCGCTCCCATATTCTCAAGCAGGGTCTTGGCCAGTTTAGCGCGCTGACGACTGGTGTTGCGCTCGCTTGCGTTTCGTATCTGCTGGCATTGCTCGGCCTTGGCCAGGTCATTCCAGGGGCAATGTCGCACCAAGAAGGCTATATTGGCGCCATGCTCTTTGTGATTCCCGGCTTTCCCCTCATTACGGCAGGCCTCGACATCGCTAAGCTCGACATGCGAAGCGGCATCGAGCGTCTTTCGTATGCTGTGTCAATTATTGTGATGGCGACCCTCGTAGGTTGGATGGTTGCCGAATGTGTGGGACTGGCGCCGGATGACTTCGCCCCGCTCGGCCTCTCACCGTTGGCTCTTACGCTCTTGCGCATTCTGATGAGCTTTATCGGCGTATTTGGCTTCTCGGTTATGTTCAACAGTCCGGTAAAGATGGCAGCGGCGGCAGGGCTCATCGGCGCCGTGTCTAATACCTTGCGCCTTACGCTCGTCGATGCGCCGACGATACTTCCTTTCCTGGGCCTGAGCGCAGGTATGCCTCCCGAGGCAGCAGCGTTTATCGGCGCACTGGTATCGGGGCTGCTCGCGAGCTTAGCCGAAATCAAGCTCACCTACCCGCGTATCGCCCTCACGGTGCCATCAATTGTCATTATGGTGCCTGGCTTGTATCTGTATCGCTCGATGTATTACATGTGCACCTTCGATACGGTCAATATGCTCGGCTGGTTTGTGCGTGCAGTGCTCATCGTGGCGTTTTTGCCCGTTGGTCTGGGTGTGGCGCGTACGCTCACCGACCCTCGCTGGCGCCACACCAGCTAATTGGTGCAAGGGAGGCAGGTCACTTTGCACCAAATGAGTTGCGGTGAAATAGGGACTGAATTGCTGCTTAAAGGGTCAAAACAGTCCGTATTCCACCGCAACTTATGGTGTCGGGGATTATTGGTGCCCTGCATCTCCATAAACTCAACGCTTACGAAGCGCGCGCCATTCGTGTTAGGGTAGTTCCACCACATAAGTAGTCGCAGACGCACGTATCACGGGCGGGCGAGATGAAGTCCCAACAGCTCCATCTTGCCCGCCCATTTTTGTTGCGTGGTGCCGCGGCGTAACACAGAAAGGACCATGCCCTTTATGCCTATCAACAAACGAGAGAGCCTGCTGTTCACCTTT
>USBA01000252.1 GCA_900552735.1 uncultured Collinsella sp.
TGTTCGCCCAGGTCACGAACCCGCCGATCGACGCGCTGCGTGAAAGCTTCGTCACCAGCAGCGTGCTGTACGTGGGCAACCACGGCAACATGCTCGAGGACTGCCGCGACACGTGCCGCCTGGTGCGCCTGGAAAGCCCCATGCTCACGCACGACGAGTTCGACCGTCTGTGCTCAATCGACCGCGTCGGGTTCAAGACGGCGCGCTTCAGTTGCACTTATCCTCGTAGCGCTGCGGAGGGCGCGCTCGAAGGCGCGCTCGCCTCATTGCGCGAGAACGTGGAGGCGGCCGTGCGCGGCGGCGCGAACCTGATCGTGCTGTCCGATCGCGCGGGCGAGGGGGAAGTCCCCATCCCGAGTCTTCTTTCGCTCGCCCCGGTGCACAACCACCTGATCAACGTGGGCCTGCGCACCGACGCCGATTTGCTCGTGGAGACCGGCGACGCGATGCGCGCGCACGATTTCGCCTGCTTGGTGGGCTATTCCGCTTCGGGCATCTACCCGTATGCGGCGCACGAGTGCATTCACGACCTGTGCGAGCGCGGCGAGATCTCCATTCCCGGCGACCAGGCCGTGGCCAACTATGACCGCGCTGTCGTGGCCGGCATCACCTCCATCATGTCGAAGATGGGCATCTCCACGATGCAGGGCTACCACAGTGCGCAGATCTTCGAGATCTTGGGACTCGACGACGCATTCGTCGACGAGTGCTTCACCCATACGTCCACGCGCATCGGCGGACTTGGCGTGGAAGGCGTGCAGCGCGAGCTGAACGAGCGCTACGACAAGGCGATCGCGCTCGACAAGACCCCGGCGCCCGACCAGCTTCCCTCGCTTGGCGTGACTTCGTGGCGCCCGATTGACGGCGAGGAGCACCTGATCAATCCTCAGACGATTTACCTGCTCCAGCGTGCGGTGCGCGAAGGCGACTACGGCATGTTTAAGGAATACAGCGCCGCATGTCATGTGCCCGGCCGTGCGGTCACGCTGCGCGACCTGCTCGATTTCGCGCCACAGGGATCCCCGGTGCCGATCGACGAGGTCGAGCCCGCAAGCGAGATCGTCAAGCGCTTCAACACGGGCGCCATGAGCTACGGCTCCATCTCCAAGGAAGCGCATGAATGCCTGGCCATCGCGATGAACCGCCTCGGCGGCAAGTCGAACACGGGTGAAGGCGGCGAGGACCCCGCTCGCGAGACGCCGCTTCCCAACGGTGACAGCAAGTGCAGCGCCATCAAACAGGTGGCGTCGGGCCGCTTCGGCGTGACGAGCCGCTATCTCTCTTCCGCCATCGAAATCCAGATCAAGATGGCGCAGGGTGCAAAGCCAGGTGAAGGCGGACATCTGCCCGGCAAGAAGGTGTATCCCTGGATTGCCGAGGTGCGTCGCTCCACCCCAGGTGTGGGGCTCATTTCCCCGCCGCCGCACCATGACATTTACTCGATCGAGGACTTGGCCGAGCTCATCTTCGACTTGAAGAACGCCAATCCCGGCGCGCGCGTTTCGGTGAAGCTGTGCGCGCTCGCGGGCGTGGGCACTATCGCCACGGGCGTTGCTAAGGGCGGCGCCGACAAGATCACCATCTCCGGCCACAACGGCGGCACGGGCGCGGCCCCGCGCGACTCGATCTACCATGCGGGCATCCCGTTCGAGATCGGTCTGGCGGAAACCCAGCAGACGCTTCTGCGCAACGGCCTGCGCAGCCGCGTGGTGGTGGAGACCGACGGCAAGCTCATGTGCGGCCGCGACGTGGCCGTGGCGGCCCTGCTCGGTGCCGAGGAGTTCGGCTTCGCCACCATGCCGCTGGTCGCCATGGGCTGCATGATGCAGCGCGACTGCCAGCAGGACACCTGCCCAGTGGGCATTGCCACGCAGAACTGCAAGCTGCGCGGCTGCTTCGCCGGTAAGCCCGAGTACGTGGTGAACTTCATGATGTTCGTGGCCGAGGAGCTGCGCGAGATCATGGCCGAGCTGGGTTTCCGCACCGTCGACCAGATGGTCGGACATCCCGAGTGCCTGCGCCAGGTGGAGGTGCCCGGCAACTGGAAGGCCAACGAGATGGACCTGTCCGACATGCTGGCGTCCGCGACCTGCGAGTTCGGCCGCGCCATCCCCGGCGCGGACGGTCGCCACTTCC
>USBA01000253.1 GCA_900552735.1 uncultured Collinsella sp.
CGTTTGGCCCCACCCGCATAGCGGGTGGTTTCTGATGCGGCGCGCTGCGCGCCCCGCACAGGCTAAAGCCCGTAAACAAAAAAGGTCAGGCACTAGGTGCCTGACCTGCAAACTTCTGGTCGGGACGACTGGATTCGAACCAGCGACCCCTTGACCCCCAGTCAAGTGCGCTACCAAGCTGCGCCACGTCCCGAAGCTTTTGTTTGTTGCGCTGCTCTCGCTCGCAACAGGGAGTATATTAACCCGAAACTTTGCCCTTGTGCAAGAACTTTTTTACAAATTTTGAAGCAAGTCCAAAATTGTATCCGCGAGCTGGGGTTTTGTTAGAACGGGAAGTTCTTGCGTACCCGCTGTGCTCACGATCCAGGCCTTGTTGGTATCGGTTCCAAAGCCCGAATCGGCGCGCGAGACATCGTTGGCGATAATGGCGTCGCAACCCTTGCGGGCGAGCTTTCGCCGAGCGTACTCCACGACGTTATCGGTCTCAGCCGCAAAGCCGATCACGCACCGCTCCCCCTTTTGGCGCGAAAGCTCGGCCAAGATATCGACTGTCTCGACCAGTTCAATGTGATCCAATCGTTCGTTGGCCTTTTTGAGCTTATGGTCGGCAGGGGCTGCGGGGGTGTAGTCGGCGACAGCGGCCGCGCAAATGGCCGCATCGGCCGTCTGGAAGGCGCCCAGCGCCGCCTGCAGCATCTCTGCGGCGGTCTGCACGCGCACGAACTCCACGCCGCGGGGAACATCGAGCGATGTCGGCCCCAGCACAAGCGTAACCGCAGCACCGCGGCGAGCGGCCTCCCCCGCCAGGGCGATGCCCATCTTGCCCGACGATCTGTTGCCGATAAAGCGCACGGGGTCGATCGGCTCGTGCGTGGGGCCGGCGGTTATCATAATGCGCTTGCCTGCCAGGTCTTGCGGGACGGGGTTCAGCACCTCGCAGACGGCCTCGACGATGTCCTCGGGCTCGCTCATGCGTCCCGTGTCCACGTCGCCGCAGGCAAGGTAGCCGCTGCCGGGTCCCACCACATGGACACCACGTTCGCGCAGCGCGGCCATATTGGCCTGCGTCGCCGGCGCCTTCCACATGCCGTTGTTCATGGCAGGGGCGATCACGATGGGTAGCGGCGTGGCAAGCAGCGTGGTGGAGATGAGGTCATCGGCGATGCCGTTTGCCATCTTGGCGATGATATTGGCCGTCGCGGGCGCCACGACCACCAGATCGGGCTCCTGTGCCAGCGAAATGTGGTGGATGGGGTCGGAGGGGTCGTCGAAAAGGCCCACCGCGACCGGTTCGTTGGTGAGCGCGCGGAAGGTGAGCGGCCCCACAAACTCGGTGGCATGCTCGCTCATAACGACCTTGACGCGCGCGCCGTGCTTTTGCAGCAGGCGCACGATATTGCACGACTTATAGGCGGCGATCCCGCCGGTAATGCCCAGCAGGATCGTTTTTCCCTCAAGTTGCATTGAATTGTTGGATGCCGCCGTCATCATTTAAGCTTCCTTGCTGGGAAGCACCAGCAGACGGTGGCAATAAGGGCAGTGCGCGATCTCGCTACCGTCGTGGTTGAGGTCGCTCATGGACGATGCCTGCAGCGCGGTGTGGCAGACCGTGGGGATGTTGCCCTGGATGGTCTCGACGGCCAGGCCGCGGAACTGCTTGAGCAGACGCTCGTAGTCGGTGAGCACGTCGGCCGGCAGCGTAGCGGCAAGCGCGGTGCGCTCCTTAGTGGCGGCGTCAATCTGAGCTTGCAGGTCGGCAGCCTTGGCGCGGGCAGCCTTGGTATCGGCCTTCACGCCCTCCTCGAACTTGGCGATGATGGCCTGCGCGCGAGTCTCGCGGTCGAGCGCCTCCTTATGGGCGACGACGACGTCCTTGCGGGTGTGCTCGATCTTGTCCAGGCGTTTGGCCAGGGTGGCGAGCTCGTTTTCCAGATCCTGGACCTCGCGGTAGTCAGAGCCGTCGACGTGGCGCTTCTTGGCGGCCTCGATGGCGTTGTTGGTCTGGATCTCAGTGGTGTTGAGATCATCCAGCTCAATATCCAGGTCCTTGCGCTGAGCATAGAGCTTGGTCATCTCGGACTTAAGCTTAACGTAGGTCTTGCGCTTGGAGGCGAGCTCCTTGAGCTCCGG
>USBA01000254.1 GCA_900552735.1 uncultured Collinsella sp.
CGCGCACACATCGACGATGCGCTGCTGAGCCGTAAGGTTGCGACCATCCGCACCGATGCGCCCGTTGAGCTCGATTTTGAGGCGACGTCCTTCCCGGCGTTTTCTGCCGACGAAGTCTCCGCGGCGCTGGGCACACTCGGCATTACGGCCATGCAGAACCGTTTCTTGTCACTGATTGGTGGCGAGGGTGGGGCTGCGGCCACTGCCAGCACGTTTGAGATGCCCGCGGTTTTGCGCGCCGTCACCGGCGATGCCGAGGCGCTTGCCGCCGCTGGCGCCGAGGTTGCTCGCGCGATTGGTGCAGGCGAGTGGATTGCCGCCGTGGTGGACGATGACAAGGAGGAGGGCGCGCTTTTTGGCCTGACGCGCACGTTGTGGCTGGCGACGTCCAAGGGGCTGCTTGCGCTTGAGGAGGGCGACGGCGGTACCGCTGCCGCGGCCGATGGCTTCAACTTCGCCCACGGCGTGATCGCCGGTGTGCTTGCGCGCCTGTTTATGGAAGGCCGCGTGGCGAGCCCGGATATGAAAGCGCTGCTGCATGAGCTTTCGCCCATCGATTCTTCTGAGCCCGAGCTCATGGACCCGCTGTCGGCCGATTCCACCCGTATCTTCGATACCGTGGTGGCGGCCTACTTGCTTGATTCCGATCGCTCCGAATTTGACGAGGCATATCTTGCCGATACCTATCTGCAGATGGCGCTGCCTGCAGCGCGCGGTGCAGAGGGTGCCGGCGAGGATGCTCCTGCGCCCGCCGCTCGCACGGCGGCCTTGACGCTGGCACTGGTTGCACCGCTGCGCGACCGCATGGCACGCGAGAACGCCGCCAACGTGTTCGATGGCATCGAGATGCCGCTCGTGCCGGTGCTTGCCAAGATGGAGCGCGCGGGCATGCTCGTGGATCCCGATCGCCTGCACAGTCTATCTGAGGGTCTGGCGACCCAGATTGCCGAGGTCGAGCGCAGCATTCGCGACCTGGCGGGTGATGAGACGTTTAACATCGGTAGCCCTATGCAGCTCTCGCACGTGCTGTTTGACGTTATGGGGCTTCCGACCAAGGGCCTCAAAAAGACTAAGCGCGGCTACTATTCGACTAACGCCAAGGTGCTGAGCGACCTTGCCCGCGACCACGAAATCGTGCGTCTGATCTTGGATTGGCGTGAGAAGTCCAAGATCAAGTCCACCTATCTGGACACGCTGGGCCCGCTGCGCCGCGGTGACGGTCGCGTGCACACCACGTACAACCAGACCATCACGGCAACGGGTCGCCTGTCCTCGAGCGAACCGAACCTGCAGAACATCCCGACGCGCTCGGAGCTGGGCCGTACCGTCAAGACGGCGTTTTCGGCAGGCGAGGGAAGCGTCTTTTTGGCGGTGGACTACTCGCAGATCGAGTTGCGTCTGCTGGCACATCTCTCGGGTGATGAGCACCTGGTGCGCGCCTTTAACGAGGGCGAGGACTTCCATGCCGAGACGGCCGCGCGCGTGTTTGGCGTGCCGGTGTCCGAAGTAACGCCCGACCTGCGCAGCCGCGCCAAGGCCGTGAACTTTGGCATCGTGTATGGTCAGCAGGCCTACGGCCTGTCACAGTCGCTGCACATCTCGATGGCCGAGGCGCGCGACATGATCGACCGCTACTACGAGGCCTATCCGGGCGTGCGCACGTTCCTCGACAACGTGGTGGCGCGAGCCAAGCAGACGGGCTATGCCGAGACCATGTATTGGCGTCGCCGCCACATTCCCGAGCTCAAGGCCAAAAATCCGCAGCTCCGCGGCTTTGGCGAGCGTACGGCCATGAACCACCCCATGCAGGGCACCGCGGCCGACATCATCAAGATCGCCATGGCCCGCGTAAGCCGCCGTCTGGAAGAAGAGGGCTTTGCCGCCCACATGATCTTGCAGGTACACGACGAACTCGACTTTGAGTGCCCCATCGACGAAGTCGAGCGCCTCACCGCCATGGTCCGCGACGTCATGGAACACGTGGTAGACCTCCGCGTCCCCCTCATCGCCGAAGCCAGCACCGGCATCACCTGGGCGGACGCCAAATAGGGAAACGCCCATAAGGCAGACTGGCCTACAGCGCAAGCCTCCACATACTTAAGATTTGGGA
>USBA01000255.1 GCA_900552735.1 uncultured Collinsella sp.
GTCTTTCCACCGTTGGTGAGCTCGTCGATTGCGACCTGGTAGACATCGCGCGAACGCGTTGGATCGCAGCTGACCGGGGAATCGTCATCGAGCATACTGTCGATCATAGACCAGGCCTCAGCCTCATCCATGGCGTTAGCCGCGCGCGCGATGGTGGGAACGCCATCGTCGGCGTGGCGGCGCTGGAACGCACCGGTCAGGTCGGAGAGAAATGCGGAAGAAGGCTGTGCGGCATTGGCCTGATCGGCCGGGGCCGCAGGCTGAGGCGCCGCCCCCTGCTGCTGCGCGGGAATCGAGGCGGTCTTGAACTCGTTATGGGTCCGGCCAAACTGAGCGGCGCCGCCCACGGCATCGTGCTCAAACAGGCGGCCATCATGCTCAGCGCGATACTCGGAGATACCCAGCGAGGCTGCGTAGATGCCCACGCCCGCCACCGCACCAACGGCAAAGGGAACAGCGCCCGCGACAACCGTCTCATTAACCGACGAGAACGGCAACGTCGCGGCATACATCACCACGGGGGCGGCAAGGCCGATCCCGCAGGAAAGTCCGGCAAGGACTGCTCGTTGTGTTGCATCAGAAGAAGCCATGAGCTCTCCCCATCTTCCAGCACCCAAATCGCATCATTTAGTTGGCTGCGCGAGAGAAGATGAAGCGGGACATGCGTCCCAAAGCAACGGTATATGGTTCGTTTCATCTGCGTTTTCCGTCGCGGAGCTTAAAGTTATTATGCGAAACCGACCCTCCGATTGCAAGCGATGAGGCCGGATTGTGGCTCGAAAACCGCTGCTTGTCGGTCATAAGGTCAAAAAATGTTGCCGAGTGGCGCCGCAAAGAAAGGGCCGGGGCATAAACCCCGGCCCGATTGCCCGTTCTCATGGCGATATAGCGTGCGGCTTTTGGTCTAAAACGTCTGCTCGTAGTCGCTGTGCTTTTTGGCCGAGCGCACCAGGAACTCCTGGTTGGTGTTGGTTCCCTTAAGGCCCTTAATAAACGACGCCGCCGCGCGCTCGGTGTTGTTCATACCGGCGAGGATGCGACGCAGGCCAAAGACAAACGGGCGCATCTGCTCGTCGACCAGCAGGTCCTCGTTGCGCGTACCGGAGGCAATGGGGTCGATGGCCGGGAAGATGCGGCGATCGGCAAGATCGCGGTCGAGCTTGAGCTCCATGTTACCTGTGCCCTTGAACTCCTCAAAGATGACCTCATCCATCTTGGAGCCGGTGTCGATAAGGGCGGAGGCGAGGATGGTGAGCGAGCCGCCGTTTTCGATATTGCGGGCTGCACCCAGGAAACGCTTGGGCGGATAGAGAGCTGCCGAATCGACGCCGCCCGAAAGGATACGGCCCGAGGCGGGTGCCGCCAGGTTGTAGGCGCGCGCAAGACGTGTGATGGAGTCGAGCACCACCACGACATCGCCGCCCAGCTCCACAATGCGCTTGGCACGCTCGATGACGAGCTCGGCCACGCGGGTGTGGTTGTCGGCGGGCATATCGAAGGTCGAGGCCACGACCTCGCCCTTAATGGAGCGCTGCATATCGGTAACCTCTTCGGGGCGCTCGTCGACGAGCAGGCAAATGAGGTGCACCTCGGGGTTGTTGATCGAAATGGACTGGCAGATCTTCTTAAGGATCGTTGTCTTGCCGGCCTTGGGCGGCGACACGATCAGGCCACGCTGACCCTTGCCGATCGGCGACACGATGTCGATGGCGCGACCGGTAATGGAGTCCTTGCCGTGCTCCATGCGCAGCGGCTCGTTGGGATAGACAGGGGTAAGGTCGCCGAACTTGGGACGGCTGCGAATCTGCTCGGGGTCCAGACCGTTGACGGTCGTGATTTTGGCGAGGCCGGCGCGCTTGTCGCCGCCGCGCGAAGGACGAAGCGAGCCCTCGATGACATCGCCCGTGCGCAAACGCACGGAGCGGATGAGGTAGGCGGGCACGAAGGCGTCGTCATTGGACTTCATGTAGCCGTGGGCATGGATGATGCCGGAGCTGTCCGGGCGAATCTGTAGAATGCCCTTGATGTCGCGGAAGCCCTCGGCCTTCGCGGCGGTGACGTAGATCTCTTCGACGAGTTCGGCCTTCTT
>USBA01000256.1 GCA_900552735.1 uncultured Collinsella sp.
CATCACTCTCGCGCGTGGGCCTCGATCTTTCCACGGTCGGCGACAAGAGTCCCTTTGAGCTTTCGGGCGGTCAGCAACGGCGTGTGGCATTCGCCGGCGTGCTCGCCATGGAGCCCGAGGTCCTGGTGCTCGATGAACCCATGGCGGGGCTCGATCCGGCTGCGCGCAGGGATTTCCTTGAGCTTATCGGTCGACTTCACCGCGATGGCCTGACCGTTGTCATGGTTTCGCATAGTATGGATGACCTGGCCAATTGCTGCGACCGTATTGTCGTGATGAACGAGGGCGCGGTGTTTGCCGAGGGCACGCCCGCTCAGGTTTTTGCGCATGCGGATGAGCTCAAGTCGATCGGCTTGGGCGTTCCCGCCGCCCAGCGCATGGCGTTGGCGCTCGCGGAAGCGGGCGTGCCGCTGCGTTGCGGCGGGCTCTATACGGTTGAGTCGCTGGCCGACGAGCTGACAGATTTGCTGATCGGTCGCTCAGACGGTCCTTCTAACGTCGCGGACATTGCTAAATCCAAGACGGTCGCGCGAGAGGAGGGCTGCTAATGGAGGCGTTTTCGTTTGGTAGCTACTATCCTGGAGATAGCGCGGTCCATCGACTGGACCCGCGCACCAAGTTGCTCCTAGGGTTCGCATTTCTGATCACCGTGCTCACCGTTGGCAGCTTCCGCGGGCTGGTGCCGGTCGCAATGTTTGTCGCGCTGGTCTATGTCATGGCCCGGGTGCCGTTGCGCCGGGTCCTATCATCGATGGCGCCGCTACTGGCGATTGTCGTGGTGGTCGCGGTGCTCAACCTGTTTTCCGATCAGAGCGGCCGCATCCTGTGGCAGCTTGGCTTTTTGCAGGTGAGCGAGGGCTCGCTGCGTTCTGCTGCGTTTGTGGCGTGCCGCCTGACGTTGATGATGGCCGGCATGAGCGCCATTACACTCACCACGCCGACGCTCGACCTCACCACGGGTTTTGAACGTCTGCTCGCACCATTTGCGCGCGTGGGGCTTCCGGCGCACGAACTCGGCATGATTATGGGTATCGCGCTGCGGTTTATGCCGCAATTTGCCACCGAGATGAAACAGACGGCCGATGCACAGGCAAGCCGCGGCGCGCGCGTGACGGGCGGTCCGCTCGGCGGTGTGCGCATGCTCGGCAGTGTGGCGATTCCGCTGTTCACCGGCGTGTTCCGTCATGCCGAGACGCTTTCGGCCGCCATGGATGCGCGCTGCTATCACGGCGAACAGGGACGCACGCGTCTGCATGCGCTTACGTTTGGCCGGGGGGATGCACTGGCCGCGGTGGCGATGGCGCTGCTGGTGACATGCGTTGTCGTTATCAATCTTCAACTTGTCTAAGCTCGATTCGAGCGCAAGAAAGGGGTCTCTATGACCGACATCGATCGCACGGCTCAGCTCGAGCGCGCCTGCTCGTATCTTAGGCGCATTCCGGCGTGGTATCTTGCCACGACCGATGCGAGCGACGGGTATCAGCCCCGCGTGAGGCCGTTTTCGTTTGCCATGGTCGATGACGGCAAGCTGTGGTTTTGCACGTCGCGCGACAAGGACGTGTGGGCGGAGTTGAGCGCGAATCCCAAGTTTGAGGTATCGGGCTGGAAGCCGGGGGAGTGCTGGATCGTGTTAACTGGCGAGGCCGCGCTCGAGGACGATGCATTCGTGAGCGACAAGGTGCGCCAAGCGGGCTTTAAGCACATGGTGGGCATTGGCGAGCAACACGATAGTGCCAACGACGGCCGCCTTGCATTCTTCTCGGTCCGCAACATCGCTGCGCGGTTCTGCGATATCGACGGCAGCGAAGAGCTCCTCGAGCTCTAATTTCCCAAATTGACTACCCATTCCAAAAAGACTGGTCAGGTGACAGGAGGAAACGTGGACGGATTGAATACAGTGCTGGAGTATCTGACGTCGGTGCCGGCGTGGTATCTGGCGACGAGTGTGGACGGGCAGCCGCATGTGCGTCCGTTCTCGTTTGCACAGATTCAGGACGGCAAGCTGTGGTTTGTGACGGCGCGCACCAAAGACGTGTGGCAGGAGCTTCTGCAAAACCAGCGCTTTGAGGCCACGAGTTGGTGGCCGG
>USBA01000257.1 GCA_900552735.1 uncultured Collinsella sp.
CTGCGCGCTCGGCATCGCGCAAAAGCTTGGCTACCAGACGAGCGACGACGAGGGTTATGTGGGTATTGCCGACATTCCGGGTCGCGGCGATAAGCAGCTCGCGACCATCTGCCACGTGGACGTGGTTCCCGCCGGTCCCGGTTGGAACACCGATCCGTTTGCGATGGAGCGTCGCGAGGGCTGGTTGCTCGGCCGCGGTGTGATTGACGACAAGGGCCCGGCCGTGCTGTCGCTCTACGCCGGCGCCTACCTGCTCAAACACGGCATTACCCCGCGCTACACCTTCCGCGCGCTTCTGGGCTGCGATGAGGAAGTGGGCATGTCCGACGTTCACCATTATCTGGAGAACTACCCGAACCCCGACTTTTTGTTTACGCCCGATGCCGAGTTCCCGGTCTGCAATGCCGAGAAGGGCCAGTTTGGGGCGACGTTTGTGAGCCCGAAGATCGACGGTGGACGCATTGTGTCCTGGAGCGGTGCCGAGGCGAGTAACGCCATTCCGTCGCAGTCCATGTGCGAGCTTGCGATTGCCGTCGACGAGCTGCCGTCGCCGGTCGAGAACGCCGACCGCCTGGAGATCACGGCGCTCGACAACGGTCATGCGCAGATTTTCGCCCACGGTATTGGCGGCCATGCCTCGATGCCCGAGGGCACGATCAATGCCGTCGGCTTGATCGTGACGTATCTGCGCGAGGCCGAGGATGCGTTTGGCGCCCGCGACGAACGCCTGCTGACGCCTGCCGAGCATGAGTTCGTCAAGTTCCTGGCCTTTGTGCATGCGGATGCCTATGGCCGCGGCCTGGGGATTGATGCGACGAGCGCGGCGTTTGGCCCGCTCACCTGCAATCCCGGCGTCATCCGTGTGGCGGATGACCATATTGAGCAGGTCATCGACGTGCGTTTCCCCGACAGTACGAGCGCCGATACCATGTGTGAGCAGCTCGAGCCGCTCGTGGGCCGCTTTGGCGTGACGTATCGCGTGGGTCGCGCCAAGGTGCCGTTCTCGGTTTCGGCCGACGATCCGGCCGTGAAGGCGCTTATCGACACCTATAACGAGTTTACGGGCAAGCACGCCGAGCCCTTCGCCATGGGCGGCGGCACGTATGCGCGCAACTTTGCCCGCGCCGTCTCGTTTGGCCCCGAGGAGACCGGCCTTGAGCTGCCCGCGTGGGGCGGCCAGATGCACGGCCCCAACGAGTGCGCCAACGAAGAGCAGCTCAAGCAAGCGCTCAAGATTTATATCGTGGCAATCCTGCGCCTCAACGAACTCGAACTTTAAGGTTACGCGGTTTCCCAATCTAAGTTGCGGTGGAATAGTTCCTAGAATGGGCCATTTGATGGCCAAACAGGAACTATTTCACCGCAACTTTGTTTTTATTGGTGTAAAAGGCGGATCATGCTTGGTGGTGAATTTGTTATTCGTTTGTAAAGCCGAGCCGCGCTTGCGGTAAGGGTCTATCAGATACCCGTAAGAAACCGCAGATAGCGCGACTGTCGCCCGATCGGGGTCGTATCTTTCCAAACAGCAAAGCGGGCAGGGTGCCCGCGAGTCGCATGTATGAAAGGAAGATCATGCTCGATCAGGCTTATTCTCGTCGTCAGTTCCTCGGCCTCGCTGGTGGTCTTGCCAGCATCGTCGGCCTCGGTCTCGTTGGTTGCGGTGGCGCAGGCGCTCCCAGCGCCGCTGACAAGGGTAGCGCCGCTGCTGCCGAGTCCGTCTCCGGCGAGGTAACCTACGACGGTGCCTCCTCGTTCCAGGCTCTCGTCGAGGCCGCTGCCGAGAAGTTCCGCGACGAGGTCGCCATGCCGCGCTACAACGAGCGCGACGACCGCCTGCTGTCCATGACGGACGAGTCCGTCGACCGCTTCTACACCTGCATCCTCTGCCAGAGCTTCGCCCCGGCGCACTGCTGCGTCGTCACCCCGGAGCGCCTCGGCCTCTGCGGCGCCGTTTCCTGGCTGGACGCCAAGGCAACGAACGAGCTCGACCCGCAGGGTCCCTGCCAGGTCGTGCCGAAGGAGCACTGCATCGA
>USBA01000258.1 GCA_900552735.1 uncultured Collinsella sp.
ATCCCGCTTTCGCGCAGCAGCAAGCAGGGATTCCAGGACGCCTACTTTGCGGTGCGCTTTGAGGGCGGGAGGCGCTGATGCCTGCATCGGTCGAAATGGTTCTTTGGGCGATTCACCACGCCACGACGCTGCTCTTTGGCGTTTTTGCCTCGGCGGCGCTCTGCGGTGTCGAAATCAATCGACGCCATGCGCTCGAATTGCTGGGGATCGGCGCCGCAACCGGCGCCGCCTTCTCGATTGCCAATGCCGTTGGTGGAGAACTGTTTGCCCGTCAGGCCTACCCGCTCGTCGTGCACCTGCCGCTTATCATGTTCCTCTGCACGCGCTACCGCTTAAGTCCGCTGCTCGCGGCACTGGGCGTCACCAGCGCCTACCTGAGCTGCCAGTTTAGCAACTGGATGGGTATCGCCGCATTCGCAGCCACCGACTCGCAGATTGCATACTACCTTGCGCGCATCGCGACCACGCTCGGCGTCTTTGCCGTCCTCCTGCACTGGGGCGGCGATATCGGTCCGCGCCTGGCGATTAAAAACCCTACTGAGCTGGGCATTCTTTTAATTCTGCCGCTTGTCTACTACATCTTTGACTACGCCACCAACGTCTACACCACGCTGTTCCACTCGGGTTCGGTGGTGACCGTTGAGTTTCTGGCCTTTGCCCTTTGCGCCTTCTATCTTATGTTTCTTGCCGTCTACCTGCGCGAATACGAAGCAAAGGAAGTCGCCGAGCGTGAGCGCTGGATGCTCGAGACGCGCGACAACTCCGCCATCAAAGAGCTCGAGGCCTGGCGCCAATCTGGACGCGAGCTGTCGATCCTTCGCCACGACATGCGGCATTTTCTGCGCGGTTTGGCCGTTTTAATTGAGGAGGGCCACACCGATGAGGCGCTCGACCGCATCGATGAGCTCTGCGAGGCCAACGACCGCACCGCCGTACGCCGTTACTGCGCCAACGAGACGATCAATATCGTGCTTTCGTCATTTAGCTCAGATATCAACAAGCACGGCATCACCGCCGACCTGCGCGCCGCCGTGCCCGAAACCGTTCACGTGGGCGATGCCGACCTGTTCAGCGTGCTTTCGAATGCCCTGGAAAACGCCATCATCGCCGCAAGCGCCGCCCCCGAAGGCAAGCGCTTTGTCGACTTGGACCTGCGGTTTGAGGACGGCCAGCTGCTGCTTTTGGTTTCCAATACGTTTGGGCGCGCGCCGCGCATGGTCGACGGCATGCCCGTGACCCAACATGCCGGTCACGGCTTTGGCACCAAAAGCATTAAGCTCGCCGTGGAGCGCATGAACGGCAACTGCCAGTTCCGCATCAACGGCGACCGGTTTGAACTGCGCGCTGTGATGTAGGGGCGCGGCACTGGATTCGCGGCGCGGCTTAACCGCCCGGGTCGCCTTGCCGGCACGGGCCCGTTACAGCGGAGCGGCCGACGGGGTCAGCTGCTTAATGTAGGCCCACATGCGCTGCTTGGCCGCCTTGTCGGTGAGTGCCGCCTCAAAGCCGTCGAGTGCGAGTACGCGACGCCCCTGCACGTGGGCGACCAGGCCGGGCTTGAGCATGGCGGTGTCAAAGTCATCGATCGCCACGAGCATATCGGCATAGGTTTCGCGCATGACGTCGGCCGCGCTGTTGTCCAGCAGCAGCACCGCCTCGGGGTCCAGGGCCTCCAGCGCCTCGCGGAACAGCTCGCACGGCAGGGCTTCGCCCACCGCGACCGCTCCGTCACCCGCACCGGCAACGCTTGCCAACGCGCAGAAATCCTCGGGTGCGTAGCCGATGGCCCCGAGCGCCTTGCGCAGTGCGGCTCCATCCGGGCCGGCAGCCAGCTCGCCGCCTGAGCGCTCGGCCTCATCTAAATCGCCTTTGACCAGCACGATCGGCGAGCACGCGTTGCCCGCGATGCGCACGCCACGCGCCGCAAGCGACGCGAGCTCCTGCTCGGTGGCCTGGGCGATGGCTTCTTTTTTCTGGCTTTGTGACGTGGACATGCGCTCTCCAATCGTTTACGTGCCCACCATTAT
>USBA01000259.1 GCA_900552735.1 uncultured Collinsella sp.
CGACTACCTGGAGATTGCCCCCGGCTATGCCAAGGGACATCGCCTGGTTTTGAGCCATTACCCCATGCTCAGTTGGAACGGCAAAGCGCGTGGTGCCATTATGCTTCACGGGCATATCCACAGCAGGGGGGACCGTACCAACGCGCGCAACCGTGATCGCGAGCGTCCCGTTTACCGCTACGATGTTGGCCTCGACGCCAATGGCTACAAGCCCGTAAGTCGAGATCAGATCTTGAGCTTCTTTGGACTGTAATTGGAAGTGCAGGTAGAATGAACGCGCCGCGCGGATGGTCTGCGCGGCGCGTTTTAATAGGAGCGATGATTCCATGAGGGCTATCCAGCGCATTAACCACAACGCTGCCATCTGCGAAGATGGTGCGGGGCGTCAGCTTATCGCGTTGGGTCGCGGTATCGGCTTTGGCGATATGCCCCACGAGGTCGACCTGGATGTCATCACCCGCACCTTTTACGGCGTCGATTCAAAGTACCTGGCGTTTATCGACGAGGTTGATCCCGAGGTGCTGGAGTTTTCTGCTCAGCTGGCAGATATCGCAACCGGGCAGCTCTCGTACGAATTGAGTCCCAATCTGCCCATTACGTTGGCCGACCATATTCAGTTTGCCATTAAGCGCGCTCGTGAGCACATGGTGGTATCGTTGCCGCTCGAGCGCGATCTGGAACAGTTGCACCCCATCGAATATCGCTTAGGCGAGCTGGCTGTTCGCGGTATTAAGAAAACCTTTGCCGTCCGCATGCCCAAGAGCGAGGCCGCGGGTATCGCCATGTCGATTATCAACGCGGCAGTTAAGCCAAGCGAGCGGCGCGTACTTGCCGAGCAGCAGGAGGAGCGCCTGCTCGACATGACGGTCGCAATTATTCAGGAAGAGCTCGGCGTGACGGTCGATCGTACGTCGTTCGCCTTTACCCGCTTTGCCACTCATGTACGCTATCTGCTCGACCGCGTGGCAAAGAAAGAGCCCATCGATACCGAGAATTCCGGTCTCTACGACGTGCTCGTGGAGCAGTATCCGGCGGCATCGCGTTGTGCCCATCGTGTCGACGAGCTGATTCAGGAGACCTTTGGCGAGGCGTTGGCGCAAGAAGAGCTTGTCTACCTGATCATGCATGTGAATCGCGTGGCTCCTTCAAATGCAGATACAAATGCAGATAACTAGTAGGGGCGACTAAGCGTTTCAAATCTGTCTCGGCAACCGTTCGCGGGCTCTTTGCTACCGTTTGTCAGTAATCTGAGCCGCAGCGAACGCGTTCACCGCATATACTCGCCATGTGTTGGGTGTTACTCACGGCGCAGCTCCGAGAGGCACTACCGATTCTGCCGAGGTCCGTATTGGGTCTCTGTCGGTTGTGCGCGGGGCTTTTTTCATGTCGATCCACCCGGGAATCACATGCAATGAAATCTCTTGCCAACGGGCATCGCGCGCTGCGCAGGCGCGAGCGGAATCGTGTGCCTTGGCGCGGTGAAGTCCCACGGGCTTTTAGTTGGAAGAGAAGGGATTCGACATGGCTGTCGATAACAAGAAGATTGCCGAGGACGTGCTTGCTGCCGTCGGCGGCGCCTCCAATGTGACGAACGCGACGCACTGCATGACTCGCCTGCGTCTGAACCTCAAGGATCAGTCCATCCCCAATGACGATGAAGTTAAGAAGATCAAGGGCGTACTGGGTGCCCAGTGGTCTGGCGGCCAGTATCAGGTCATCATCGGCCAGAACGTGCCGAAGGTCTATGACGCCGCCATTGCGCTGGGAGTTAAGGGCGAAGGCTCCATCGACGAGAATCTCGATGACGGCACCAAGGAGCCGCCGACGCTCAAGACTGCGGGCAAGAAGGTCCTCAACTACCTGTCCAAGACGATGGTCATGACGATTCCGATCATCATGGGCGCCGCCATGTTCCGTACCATCGCCGTGATTTGCGGCGACGGCATGCTCGGTATTTGGGCTGCCGATTCCGATATCTACAACTTCTTCTATAACTGGATCTACAACGCAGGTTACTATT
>USBA01000260.1 GCA_900552735.1 uncultured Collinsella sp.
AGCCTTCTCCCCCGCAATGGCCTCGAGGGTATCGCCAAGGACCTTCGTATGGTCGAGTCCAATGCCCGTAATGGCGACGGCCACGGGATCGGTCGCACTTGTGGCATCCCAGCGTCCGCCCATGCCAACCTCAAGCACGGCCACGTCCACGCAAGCCTCGGCAAACATAGTCAAACCAGCCACGGACAAAAGATCGAAGGGCGTAATAGAACGGAGCTCCTCGCCCGCCGCCTCACGACGTGCGTTGAGACGACGACCCGCCTCATACGCCGCAGAGACACCATGGGCAAAGACCTCGTCTGAGACGACCTTTCCGTCAATCTCCATACGCTCGGGATAGCGCACCAGATGAGGCGACGTAAAGAGTGCCGTCTTAAGGCCCTCACCACGAAGAATGGCAGCCGAGAATCGCGTCGTCGAGGTCTTTCCATTGGTACCCGCTATCTGGACGCAATCGTAGAACTCGTCAGGACGACCAAGCTCATCGAGCATCTCGACGACGGTCTCGAGAAGCGGCGTGGAATAACGCGCAATCTTGCCCGTATCGGCCGCAAGTGCAACAGCCTCATCAAAAGAAAGCTCCGGAACCTCAAACGGCACCGAATACAACCCAGAACGCTTCGCCATAACCAAAGTCCCCTCAACATAAAAAGAGGCCCGTAAGCAACAACGAGCCCCTCCCATTCAAAATATCAGCCAAACCCCGCTTGCAGCGAGATCAAGGCCACAACCCAGTGGCCCAAACGCGCCAGATGCAAACAACCACGTAACCGCACAAGGAGCGGCCCGACGCTTTGCTCGATACAAGTTACGCACGCAAAGGACAGCACTTAATGTGCTGTCCGTCTTGCGCAGGACTGTCCGCAGTAGCGAGCAAAGCGTCGGGACGCGCCCCTCAGTAAGATCTACGAGAAGTCAGCAACCTGAGCAGTCAGCGCCACCAGGATCTCCTTGAGCTCAGCCGCACGGCCCCTCTTCTTCTGGACCACGGCGGGCGCAGCCTTAGCCACAAAGCCCTCGTTGGCGAGCGTCTTCTCGCAGCCGGCGAGCTCCTTCTGGGCCGCGGCGATCTCCTTCTCCAGGCGCGCCTTCTCGGCCGAAAGGTCGACCTTGCCCTCGAGCACCACAAAGACCTCGACGCCGCTGTCGACCACGGCGATGCTCGCAGCCGGCTTCTCGACGTCGGTACCCATGACCAGCGAGGCAGTGTTTGCCAGCGGCTCGATGGTCGAACGCAGGCTCTCGAGCTTCTCGATATCCTCGGCACCGGCACGCACGACTACGTCGAGCTCTGCCTTGGGGCTCAAGCGATAACGAGAACGGGTGGCACGGGCGGCAGACACGACGGTACGGCACAGCTCAAACGCGCGCTCGGCGTCCTCGTCGACATACTTGGCGTAGTCGGCGGGCTCGGGCCACTTGGCGATCATGAGCGCCTCGGCGCGGTCCACGTTGCCCTCGGCGTCCAGGTCGAGCACGCTCGCCGGCATGTTGTCCCAGATCTCCTCGGTGACAAACGGCATAAGCGGGTGCATCAGGCGAATGGAGGTGTCGAGCACAAAGATCAGGTTGCGCTGCGCCTGCAGACGGCCCTCGCCCTTCAGGCGGGCCTTGGTGACCTCGACGTACCAGTCGCAGACCTCGTTCCAGAAGAACTGCTGCACGCCGCGGGCCATGTCGCCAAAGGTGTAGTTCTCAATGCCCTCGGTGACCATCTTCACGGCCTTGGCCAGGCGGCTGAACATCCAAGCGTCGGCCGGCGTCTCCACGACGGGCTCGCCGGGCGTGTAGCCCTCCATGTTCATGAGCAGGAAGCGGCTAGCGTTCCAGATCTTGGTCACAAACGACTTGGCCTGGTCGGTGCGCGGGCTGTCGATAAGCTTTTTGGTCTTCTTGTCGATGTTCGCATCGAACTTGACGTCCTGGTTGTTGGTGCACAGCGTGAGCAGGTTATAACGCATGGCATCGGCACCGTACATGCCAATGAGGTCCATGGGGTCAACACCGTT
>USBA01000261.1 GCA_900552735.1 uncultured Collinsella sp.
GCCGTCGACGTTTTCACCGGGACAGGCGACGAAAATCGTCCCTTCCTCGACCTGACGCGAGTCGATAACGCACCCGCGGCATACCCGATCGGCTTCTCCCGTCACGGTTCGGGCCCCTGTTGCGGCCGCGAGATTGTTGACGGCGATCTCTATCATTGCAGCTCCCCTGTAAACCTAATAATGCTATCGGCGTATTGTATCCCAGCGCCGCCTACGCGTGGTGCAGGGCGTGTGAACAACCCGGATTAACCGACTGGCCATTTCATAGATAGTAACCCCCTACTTGGTGCGCGGGACACCCAACACGTCAAGCGCACTGGCCATAATGGACTGGAACGGCACTGCGGCGGCATCGGAGCCTGACGGGGTTCCGTCAAGGGTGATATAGCACAGGACCTTGGGCGACTGCGCCGGGGCAAACCCCATAAAAGACGACATGTAGTTCTCTTTGAGGTAGCCGCCGTTCTCATCGGCGCGCTCGGCCGTACCGGTCTTGCCCGCCACGTCGTAGCCGTCCACCGCGCCGCCAACGCCCGTTCCCTCGGCAACGACCGTCTGCATACACGATGTCACCTGCGAGGCGGCCTCCTCGGAAATCGCGCGATCCCCCTCGCCCCAATCCTTTTCATCGCCCTTGCTCGACTTATAGAAGTGCGGAGTCACCATCACGCCGCCGTTCGCGATGCCGCCCACGGCACGTGCGACCTCAATCGGCGAGACGGACAGCGCCTGGCCAAAGCTCATAGCACCCAAGGTGGCACCATCGTACTGGTCGCGCTCCTTGACGATGCCCAGACTCTCACCCGGAAAATCGACACCGGAGCTATGACCGATACCCCACTTGTCCACATAGGTGGCAAAATCATCGGCACCGATCTTGCGCCCCACCAGGACAAAACCGACATTGGACGAACGGCGCATCATCTCACGTACGTCCATTGTCATGGTGTAGTCACGCTTGTCGGCATCGGTAACGGTATCGTCGCCCACCTTGATACTCGCGGGAACCTCAAACGATGTGCTCGGGCGCACAACGCCCAAATCAAATCCGGCGCCCGCAACCAGCGTCTTAAAGACCGAGCCGGGCTCGTAGGCGTCGGTGACCAGGCGCAAGTTCATATCCTCGGTCTTGGCGTTTTCCAGATCGGTCTGGTCGTAAGTCGGATACGAGCAGGCTGCCAAGATCTCGCCTGTCGTAGGATCGGTGACCAGCGCCGAGCCGTTCTTGGCCTTTGTCTTCTCGACAGCCTCTGCCAGGGCATCCTCGGCCGCACGCTGGATATTGACGTCGAGCGTCGTCACGATATCAACGCCGTCGACCGCGGCCACCTTTTTATAGGCACCGCCCGCGATATAGCTGCCGTCCCTCGCGCGCTCGCGTACGAGAGAACCGTTCGTGCCAGTCAGAAGCTTGTTGTATTGCTTTTCGAGACCCGTCAAGCCGTCGTTGTCCACATTCACTACACCCAGCATCTGCGATGCCAGGTTGCCGTATGGATATACGCGCTTCATGGCCTGCTCAAAAAGCACGCCGGGCAGGTTCTTCTTCTCCAGCGCCGCAACATCGTCTTCGTCCACCTGGCGCTTGATATACACCCAGGTTCCATCGGACTCAACGAGCTTGCGGCAGGTCTTTTTATCGATTCCAGTTGCCTTGACCAGCGCTGACACCGTCTTGTCAACATCCTCGACAAGCTGCGGGTTCACGGCGATGTTGCGACATTCGACCGACGATGCCAACACGTTGCCGTTGCGGTCGTAGATGGTGCCGCGTTTGGCATAGAGGGTCTGCGCAAGCAGGCGGCGCGCATCGGCACGCTCCCGCAGTTTATCGGCTTCGGCAATTTGATAGTCGGCAAGGCGAAAGACGCCCAAGCCCAAGCCAAGCCCGATGAAGCCCATGACGGCTTTGCGGCGAGGCAGAGGCGCGCCTGTGAGCCATTCGGTCGACGAACTCTTGCGCGACCTGGTGTTATGCACTTGAGGGCCGCCCGAGCCGCGAAGTC
>USBA01000262.1 GCA_900552735.1 uncultured Collinsella sp.
GGAAGAGGAAGCGGCCGCCGCGGCGTATCGTGATGCACACCGCGAAGGCCCGTCCGGTGATGCTCTCGACCATGAACGCAAGATCATCGTTTCGTTCGACAGCACCTTCGATGTGATGGAATGCGAGCAGCTGTGCCTTGCCGCCGGTGTGCCCGGGCGCATCATGCCGCTGCCCGGCTCCATCACCGCCGGCTGCGGGCTGTGCTGGGCCATGCCGTTCTCGGGCGATGCCCTCGCCGCCTTCCGCGCCGCCACCGAGGGCTGCATAACCCCCGCCGACTACCATCAGCTCGTCCTCTAACCACCAACACCACCACATTGGGGACAGGCACCTTTGTGGTGGTTTGGAACATGTGGACGAAACAGCTTCGAAACACGCGATTTGTTCGTCAGGTGCTCAAAAACGCTTCTACCTGCATCGTAATCAAAACGAAACATCTGCTCGTCGGCTTATGCGAAACTTTGCTGCAACAGTGCGATATTATCCATACTCGATAAAGCTCGCGGCGCATGGGGCGCCTCGAACGACACTTTTCTTTTCCATCAATTGGAGGAAGCATGAGCTACACGCAGAAAGTTCTCGACGAGCTCAAGGCCCGCTATCCCGAGCAGCCTGAGTTCATCCAGGCCGCGACCGAGATCCTCGGCACCATCCAGCCGGCGCTCGACGCCCATCCCGAGTACGAGGAGGCCGCCCTGCTGGAGCGCCTCGTCGAGCCTGAGCGCATCGTCATGTTCCGTGTACCCTGGGTCGACGACCAGGGCAAGGTTCAGGTCAACCGCGGTTACCGTGTCGAGTTCAACTCTGCCATTGGACCCTACAAGGGCGGCCTGCGCTTTAACCCGACGGTCACCCTGGGTATGCTCAAGTTCCTGGGTCTGGAGCAGATCCTCAAGAACAGCCTGACCACCCTTCCCATGGGCGGCGGCAAGGGCGGCTCCGACTTTGACCCCAAGGGCAAGTCCAACAACGAGATCATGCACTTCTGCCAGTCCTTCATGACCGAGCTCTATCGTCACATCGGCCCCAACACCGACGTTCCCGCCGGCGACCTGGGCGTTGGCGGCCGCGAGGTTGCCTACCTGTTCGGTCAGTACAAGCGCCTGACCAACGAGTGGACCGGCGTCCTTACCGGCAAGGGCCTCTCCTTTGGCGGCTCGCTTGCCCGTACCGAGGCCACCGGCTATGGCCTGGCCTACTTTGTGGACGAGTACCTCAAGAGTCGCGGCGACTCCTTCGAGTGCAAGAACGTCGTCGTTCACGGCTCCGGCAACGTCGCCATCTACGCCGTCCAGAAGGTCTCCCAGCTCGGCGGCAAGGTGCTCGCCTGCTCCGATACCCACGGCTGGGTCGAGGATCCCGACGGCATCGACTACACCGTGCTCGAGCACGTCTACAACAAGAAGCGTTCCGGCCACGACAAGGGCGTTACGCTCGCTATGTACGTTGACGAGAAGCCCAACGCCGTGTGGCACGAGGGCGACGGCCGTGGCGTTTGGCAGCTGCCCTGCGACATCGCGCTGCCCTGCGCTCGCGAGAACACGCTGCTGCTCGAGGACGCCCAGGCGCTCGTCGCCAACGGCTGCAAGGTGGTCGGCGAGGGCGCGAACATGCCCACGACCATCGAGGCCACGACTTACTTCCAGGAGAACGGCGTTGCCTTTATGCCCGGTAAGGCTGCCAACGCCGGCGGCGTGCTCGTGTCCGGCCTGGAGATGAGCCAGAACGCCGAGCATCTGTCCTGGACCTTCGAGGAGGTCGACGGCAAGCTCGAGCAGCTCATGCGCGGTATGTTCCATAATGTTGACGACACCGCCAAGAAGTATGGCCACGAAGGCAACTTCGTCATGGGTGCCAACATCGCTGGCTTTGAAAAAGTCGCCGACGCCATGATTGCCCAGGGCGTTTGCTAAAAAAGCGGTCTCTTTGAATTAATCAAAAAACGCAGGTCATATGACCTGCGTTTTTTGCTTCCTAGGCCAAGAGACCAAACGTCAGTGTT
>USBA01000263.1 GCA_900552735.1 uncultured Collinsella sp.
TGGGTTCGATGGTGTGTCGATTATCGCGGAGTCCTATGACGAGAAGATCGCCCAGTGCGCGCGCCTGATCACGCCTAGAGCGTAGGGGGTCCGGGCTCAGGTCTGCGGATTGCGGCCCCTGGCTGCTGCTGTCCGCGTAGCGGGATTTCTTCCTAGGGAATACGACAGCGTTTCGTGGTGCGGGCTCCTGCATGATACCAGCTAGATAGGCAAATATGGCAACGTTGTGAATCTGGAAAAGCCTGCAGGTTAACAGCGTGGTTAAACGATTAATCAGCCAGACTGTAGATAAAGGTTAAACGATTAATTACCACCGAGTAGATAATCACCGAGCAGATAAGGAGTTCACTATGCTGCTCTGCCCCAGTCTCATGTGCGCCGACTACGGCAATCTGCGTGCGACCGTCGAGGATCTCGACGCCGCCGGCATCGACATCTTCCATTGCGACGTGATGGACGGCAGTTTCGTTCCCAATTTCGCCATGGGTCTCGAAGACATCAAGGCCGTGCGAGCTGCCACCAACAAGCTCGTCGACGTGCACCTTATGGTCGAGAATCCTGCCAGCAAGGTTGAACTTTTCGCCTCCGCCGGCGCGGACATCATCTATATCCATCCGGAGTCCGAGCGTTACGTGGTCAAGACACTCGCCGCGATTAAGTCCCTCGGCAAGAGCGCCGGTATCGCCGTGAACCCCGACACCTCTATCTCCGAGATCGAGGAGATGTTGAACCTCTGCGATTACGTGATGGTCATGACGGTGAATCCGGGTTTTGCCGGTCAGAGCTTTATCGAGTTCACGAACGACAAGGTGCGTCGCCTTGCCGCGCTGAAGGAGCGCTTTGGCTTCAAGCTCATGATCGACGGCGCCTGCTCGCCCGAGCGCGTGCGCGACCTGTCCGCCATTGGCGCGGACGGATTTATCCTGGGCACCAGTGCGCTGTTTGGCAAGGACGCTGGTTACGAGGAGTGTCTGCGCCGTTTGCGCGCCGGCGAGGTGTATTAGAAGCGGAACGGCGAATTAGGACGGATTGAGCGCGCGGCATGCGCGAATGGTTCTTATGGAAAGGGGTCTCTTTTGAAGATCGGTATTGGAAACGACCACGTCGCAGTCGAGTACAAGGAAGCCATCACGGCGTATATCCAGGAGAAGTACGGCTACGAAGTCGTGAACTTCGGTACGGACAGCACCGAGCGCTTTGACTATCCCATCGCGGGTGAGGCCGTGGCGGACGCTGTCATGTCCGGCGAGGTTGATCGCGGTATCGTTATCTGCGGTACGGGTGTGGGCATCTCGCTTGCCGCCAACAAGGTGCGCGGTATCCGTTGCTGCACCTGCTCTGAGCCGTATTCCGCTCGCCTGTCGCGCGAGCACAACAACACCAACATGCTCGCATTTGGTGCTCGTGTTGTAGGCATCGAGCTGGCCAAAATGATTGTCGACGCCTGGCTCACCGGCGAGTTCGAGGGCGGCCGTCACCAGCGACGCATCGATATGATTCGCCAGATCGAGGCTCGTCAGCTCGTACGTGCGGAGGAAGCACGCGGCTGGTAGCGGAAAAGCCCGTCACCCGTGTGGTGGCGGGCTTTTTGCATGTCGCGCGTGGGATAGAGCACATGCGAGAGAAAAACGCGGCTATTCGCTGCCCGCTGTCTAGCTGCTCGCGCGTTGCACGAGCTTAACGGGGACAAGCGTCTCCATCTCGGGCTCTTCGCCGCGCAGCAGGGCGAGCAGGGCCTGACATCCCTCGTGCGCGAGGCGCTCGGGGAAGCGGCGGATGGTGCTGATTTGCGGCGTCGGAAGCTGCGCGTAAACGGAATCGTCGAAGCCGATGAGACGGACGTCTTCGGGTACGCGCTTGCCGGCGGCAACGAGCGCACGCAGCGCGCCCACGGCTGCGTGGTCGCTATGGGCGAAGACGCCGTCGACGGGGTAGCCCGTGGAGAGGAAGTCGGTCACGAGCTCTTCCGACTCGATGATGCTCGGCTGCTTACCCGAGAC